>CAIXME010000214.1 GCA_903920425.1 uncultured Pirellula sp.
CATGCCTTGCCAAGGCGATTGCCACCGGAAGACCTCTACGAAGCGATCCATATGGTAACCGGTTCGGTTTCCAAATTGCCTGGTATGAAACCAGGCTCCCGAGCAGCTTCCTTGGCCGATGCAGATGCTGGATTGCCAGACGGTTTTCTCAATAACCTAGGCCGTCCTCCTCGCGAATCCGCCTGCGAATGCGAACGATCGAGCGAACTGCGACTTGGGTCTGTGATGGCGCTGGTCAGCGGGCCGACCCTCGGTGCTGCCATCTCCGATCAATCCAACTCCGTTCGGCAATTGGTTGGACAGTTTTCCACCGATCGCGAATTGATCAACGAGCTGTTCATGCGAGTCCTGAACCGTCCCGCTACGGCCCCTGAAATCGATGCGGCTTCGACTGTTCTCGGACTGATCGAGTCAGATCACGCGAGTCTCGCGAAATCGCTGAGCGAACGCGAAGCATGGTGGTTGGAAGAAAAGCCGAAGAAGCAAATTGCCCAGGAAGCCGAGCGTGCGGAAGCAAACCGCCTGCTCGCGGAAAGGATCGAACAGATCAAACCGGAGCGAGATGCAGCTGAAAAAGCGAGGCTCGAACGACTCGATGCAGCCAAGAAAACGGTTGCTGATTTCGAAACAGGCATCGCCACGAAACTCGATGAGTTTCTGAACCAACGCAAAAACGCTACTCTCTGGCAAACACTTGCAGCGAACAGCACCGAGTCTTCCAACAAAGCACAACTCGTTCCCCAAAATGATCGATCGGTGATCGCTCGCGGATCCGCCGAGAAAGGGGTCTACACATTAACCACTCCTGTCGCAATCACCGAGTTCAATGCCGTACGCATCGAAGCCCTCACGGCAGCGGAATTCAAGACGTCCGGACCGGGACTATCCGCCAATGGCAACTTCGTCATCACGGAGCTTGAGGCCTTCGTGGGCTTTGCAGACAAGCCAAAAGAAATGCGAAAAGTGAAGTTCGTAAAAGGCTTCACCGACTTTGATCAACCTGGTTTTTCTGCAGCGGCAGTCGTCGATGACAAACTCAATGATCAAGGTGGATGGGCAGTGCATGGAGCAGAACTGACGGAACATTGGGCCGTATTTGCAACCAACGAGCCGATCAAATTGCAACCGGGCGAAGTCATCCAGTGGCGCATTCATCAATTCCATGATGCAGCCGACCATCGCCTTGGTCGCTTCCGACTTTCGGTTGCGCAGCATGCCGGCGACGTGACACTCGGGTTGAATGAGTCGCTCTCTGCGGTTTCCACCGTGCCGTTGGCTAATCGATCTGAGACGATCACCAAAGAGCCTTTTGCGTATTTACGGGCATCGTCCGCAGAATTGCGGGCTTTGAATGCGACCGTTGCGAAGGAGAACCAACCGCTGCCAGAAGACGAACAAGTTACCGCTATCAAGAAGCGATTGGAACGCCTATCGGTTCCCATTGCTGACGATAGCCGGCTGATTCGATTGAGAAACGATGTGAAAGAAAGTGAAGTACAAAAGCAAAATGCTCGTGTCACGGCCACGGAAGATATCATGTGGGCCCTGATCAATAGCCCCGCTTTCCTATTCAACCACTAATGGATCCATCGTAAACTCCGGTACAAAACTGGTTCAATCTACGAAAACAGATGCGAGCCTAATAGCTCGCTCTTCGATACTTAAAAACATTCCAGCGTTAGTAAAACCCAAAAAAGGATTTGTGTCATCATGCTTCGATTGATTGGTGGTGCAGGCAAAGACCTCTGTGATCCGCAACTACAAGTTTCACGCCGCGACGTATTGCGGGTGGGTGGGTCCGGCCTTTTCGGTCTCAGTCTTGCCAATTTGCTAAAGCTGCAAACGGTCCAAGGGTCAGAGTCCGGAAAATCGCCCGGTTGGAACAAAGCCAAACGGATGATCATGGTCTACCTACAAGGTGGCCCAAGTCATTTGGATCTATGGGATCCCAAAGAAAACGTGCCTGACAAAGTCAAGAGCGTGTTCAAGCCCATCTCTACGAAGATCCCAGGCATTCAATTCACGGAAAACTTGCCTCGATTAAGCACGATCAACGATCGCTTTTCGATGATCCGCTCGATGAGCTATACACCGAATGGACTTTTCAACCATACGGCAGCCATCTACCAAATGATGACTGGCTACACGACCGATAAGGTCAGCGCGTCAGGCCAGCTTGAACCACCATCGCCCAAAGACTTTCCCAATTTCGGATCCAACATCGTCAGGCTCCGCCCCGCCGATGAGCCGATGCTGCCGTTCGTAACTCTGCCGCGACCTCTTCAAGAATCCAACGTTGTCGGCAAAGGTGGATACGCAGGCTTTCTGGGCAAAGCATACGACCCGTATACATTGTTCCCCGAAGGGGACGATCTAGACATGACCAAGATGGATCGCATCAATGTCAGCGATTTGCAGCTCCGGCCAGAGGTCTTCGCGGTTCGCCTACAACGGCGAGCTGCACTCCGCGATTTGATCAATGCACAAATGCCTACGATCAACGCTGCTATCGAGAATCAACAACTCGATGAGTATTTTTCGCAAGCGTTATCGCTAGTGGTCTCCGGTAAAGCCCGAGAAGCATTTGACCTAAACCAGGAATCGGACGTTCTTCGCGACGCTTATGGCCGCAACACCTTCGGCCAAAGCTGCTTGCTAGCCCGACGTTTGGTTGATGCTGGAACCCGCGTCGTAGAAGTGATTTGGCCCAAGGTGGCGAACAGCGATAACCACTCGTGGGACCATCACGTCGATTTGTCGAAACGAATGAAGAACCAGTCGGCACCCATGTTGGACGCAGGATTATCCACTCTCATCGAGGACCTCGATCAGCGGGGAATGTTGGAGGATACGCTAGTTGTCGCGGTTGGCGAATTCGGACGATCTCCTGAACGAGGCGTTAGCACCAGCGGAAACGGTAACTCCGATGATGGACGCGATCACTGGCCATACTGTTACACTGCCGTCGTAGCCGGGGCTGGTATCAAACGTGGATACGTCCATGGAAAGAGCGATAAGACGGCGAGCGCTCCCGTCGAGTCCCCCATGCACCCAATGCAACTGCTGGCCACGATCTATCACGCATTTGGAATCGACCCAGAAACCGTGGTTTTGAATCACTTGAATCAGCCACGCGAACTGGTAAAAGCACAAGCGGTAACAGAATTGTTTGCATGATCATGAAATACACCACGATTTGGCTCTGTTTGCTTCTGTCGCTGAGCACTATTGCGATTGCAGACGAACCGATTGATTTCCAACGGCAGATTCTGCCGATCTTGACTGACCATTGCAACCATTGCCATGGCGTCGATGCGGAAACAAGACAAGGCGGGCTTCGCTTAGATCAAGAAAAATCCGCCCTGGCAGGTGGGGATTCTGGCGAGCCCGCAATCGTTGCCAGAGATCCAGGTGCAAGCTTGATCATGAAGCGGATCACATCGACCGATCCAGACGTCGTGATGCCGCCCCCAAAGGAAAACAAACCCCTTACCGCCGAACAATCGCAACTCCTACGCAGTTGGATTGAACAAGGAGCCAAGTACGGCTCTCACTGGGCATTCGACGCTCCGGTGAAACGCCCTGTTCCGTTGGGCGAGGCGAATCCGGTCGACGCCTTTGTGCTCGACAAACTTAAAAAGAACGGCGTGCAGCCATCCGCGCCGGCAGCAAAGAACACGCTTGCTCGTCGGATCTATTTGGACACCATCGGTATCCCCCCGTCCCCGAAAGAGCTGTCAGAATTCCTAGCAGCAAACGTGGACTCAACAATCGATTCCCTGCTTGCGAGCAAACAATACGGCGAAAAGTGGACGCGGCATTGGCTCGATGTCGCCAGATTCTCCGACACCAACGGCTACGAAAAAGACCTTCGCCGCGACCAATGGGCTTGGCGAGATTGGGTCATCGATGCGATCAACCAAGATATGCCGTACGATCAATTCATCGTAGAACAAATCGCCGGGGACTTGCTGCCAAACCCAACACAGTCCCAGATCGTCGCGACAGGTTTCCTGCGAAACAGCATGCTCAACGAAGAAGGAGCCATCGTACCAGAACAATTTCGCATGGTAGAAATGTTCGACAGAATGGACTGCATCGGCAAATCCACTATGGGGATGACTATTCAATGCGCTCAGTGCCACACGCACAAATTCGACCCCATCACGCACGATGAATATTACGGCATGTTCGCTTTTCTGAACAACGCCTACGAAGCTCAGTCGGCCGTATACCAACCGGAACAACTGAAAGAAATCGAATCCATCCGCAGCTCGATCAGCGCCGTCGAGCAACAGATCCGCGAACGCATACCGACTTGGGAGAGCGACAGCACCCAATGGGCAACTACCGTATCTGCTTCGCAACCCAACTGGCAACACATCACCTTTGATGACCTGAACAGCGTCAGTGGTCTGAATCATCCGGTCATGCAAAAGGACAACGCCATCTTGATGACTGGGCACACGAGCAGCGACGTGTACATGATCGGCTCCCCAGAAGTCACAGGTGCTACCGGACTTCGCTTGGAAGTGCTTAACCATGGAGACTTGCCCTTTCAAGGCCCAGGTCGAAGCTCCAATGGAATGTGGCAACTTCACACGATCGAACTGTTGGTGAAGAAACCAGAGAGCAAAGACTGGGAAAAGATCAAATTTAGCAGCGTAACCGCGGACCATTCCACGCCAGAAACAAAAGATGCGAGTGGAAAGAATGTGTTCGGTCCCGTCTCCGGCTTGATCGATGACAAACCGGAAACGTTTTGGACTTCCGACCGAGGTATCGGAAGACGCAATCAGCCATCGGTGGCGGTCATCGCATTGGAATCTCCCCTGTCGCTCCCTCCTGGCTCTCGATTCAAAATTGCGATGCATATGGGGGACAACATAGGATGTTGCCGATTCAGTCTCTGCACTACTCCCAATCCAGTTGCACCGGCATGTGACCAAGCAGCCGTGTTGGCGATGAGCAAACCAGCTGCAATGCAATCCGCCGAAGATCGCAATGCCATATTTACCGCATGGCGAAAGTCAAAACCTGAGCTCAAAGATGCGAACGCGACCATCGAAAGCAGCTTAGATCGCATGCCACAGCCTTATACTTCGGTAATGCATTTGGTCGAACGCGAGGAATCGCTTGGACGCCCCACGCATGTCTTGGATCGAGGTGAATGGGATCGCCCTAAAACTCCGGTGCAGCCACATGTTCCGGCTGCGTTTCACACGATGTCCGCAGGCAGCGAGCCACCGAGGCTTGCTTTTGCTCGCTGGCTTGTTGACCGGCGTTCGCCGCTCGCCGCACGCGTGGCCGTCAACCGTGTCTGGCAAGCGATCTTTGGAAGCGGATTAGTCGATACGGCCGAAGATTTTGGCACCCGTACTCTGCAACCGGCGCAAGCTGAGTTGCTCGATTACCTGGCGGTCGATTTCATGGAGCACGGGTGGAGCCAGAAGTATCTGATCAAACTGATCTTGACCAGCAAAACGTATCAGCAAAACTCCGCAACTCGAAAGGATCTCCTAGACCGCGATCCCAAAAATGAATGGCTTGCCCGTGGACCACGATTTCGTGCCGAAGCGGAACTGGTTCGAGATATCGCTTTGGCCAGTTCGGGATTGCTCTCCAACAAGATGGGCGGGCCTAGCGTGATACCACCCGTCCCGCAGAACGTTCTCAATTACAACTATATCGTGCCAACGTACTGGAATCCGCCCACAGGGCCAGATCGTTACCGCCGCGCGGTTTACGTTTTCCGAAAACGATCGATGCCCGACCCTGTGATGTCCAGCTTCGACTCTCCCAACGGAGATTTCGCCTGTGCTCGACGCGTACGATCCAATACGCCTCTCGCAGCCTTGGCCGGACTGAATGAGACCATCTTTGTAGAAGCAGCCCAAGGAATGGCGATTCGTGTGCTGAGAGAAGGGGGTGACACAGACGAGTCTCGCATCGATTATGCCTACTTGCTTTGCATGTGCCGCACACCTAGCGCCGCTGAGCGATCGACGTTGTTGCAACTGCTCCACCAGCAACGGCAGCGTATAGCCGATGGTTGGCTAAACCCTCGCGAAATAACGACCGGCGATGCGAGCAAACTGCCAGGTTTGCCGGAACATGCCACTCCTCAAGACGCAGCGGCTTGGACAATCTGCTCCCGTGTCTTGCTCAATCTCGATGAAACCATTTCCAAGAACTAACATCATGCATGTTCCATCAGCTGAAATTGAAAAACAACTGCGCAGGAGATGGTTCTTTCAAGATTGTGGCGTGGGACTGGCCGGAATGGCTGCAACCGCTTTGCTGCAAGGCCAAAGCAGCTACGCAGCCGATTCGTCCAATCCGTTAGCACCCAAACAACCTCATTTCCCGGGCAAGGCAAAGCGCGTCATTTATATGTTCCAGGCAGGTGCGCCAAGCCATCTGGAGCTATTCGACAACAAGCCCGAACTGACCAAAAACGACGGGAAATTACCGCCCAAAGAACTATTGCAAGGATATCGCGCCGCCTTTATCGATCCCAATTCTGCTTTGCTCGGTCCGAAGTTTAAATATGCTAAACACGGACAGTGCGGTATGGAGCTTAGTGAGGTTCTACCCCATACGGCTGCCATCGCCGATGAAATCTGTTTGATCCGCTCGATGCAGACCGACGCGGTCAATCATGCCCCGGCTCAGATCCTGATGAATACCGGTTCTCAGCAATTTGGACGACCTAGCTTTGGCGCATGGAGCTTGTACGGGCTAGGGAGCGAATGCGAAGACCTACCGGGATTCGTCGTACTGACCAGCGCAAAAGGTACCAGCGGTGGAGCAAGCAACTATGGCTCAGGATTCTTGCCCACCCTCTACGGCGGAACACCTCTACGAAGCGGTGGGGATGCCGTATTGTATCTCTCCAATCCAAAAGGAATCGATGCGGAAACCCAGCGTTCCTCTCTGGATGCCATCAATCGACTCAATACTTTGGCAATGAATGACTATGGCGATCCTGAGATTGCCGCTCGCATTCACAGCTACGAAATGGCTTATCGCTTACAAACCAGTGCCCCTGACCTGATGGATTTGACCAAAGAATCCAAAGAGACCTTGGATCGCTACGGGGTCAAGGATCCGAACGAGTCCTCGTTTGCACGCAATTGCTTGTTGGCCAGACGGTTAGCGGAACGGGGGGTTCGGTTCGTGCAGCTGTTCCACGAAGCTTGGGATCAACACGGTGGATTAACTGCCGGTGTCAAAGCCAACGCAATGGACACG
Organism: uncultured Pirellula sp.; assembly: GCA_903920425.1. GTDB lineage: Bacteria > Planctomycetota > Planctomycetia > Pirellulales > Pirellulaceae > JBKCUI01. The sequence continues at coordinate 7,255 of CAIXME010000214.1, forward strand.
GACAAACCAAGCGCTGCCCTAGTCGCGGATCTCAAAGAACGCGGTCTCCTAGACGATACGCTCGTCATCTGGGGCGGAGAGTTCGGAAGAACTCCAATGGTTCAAGGCGGCAATGATGGTCGAGATCACCACAACCGTTGCTTTAGCATGTGGTTCGCCGGAGGCGGATTTAAGAAAGGATACGTTCACGGTCAAACAGATGACTTCGGATTCAACGTCGTCAACGATCCAGTTCACGTGCACGATCTGAATGCCACCCTGCTCCATCTACTAGGATTCGATCACCTCAAACTCACCCACCGGTTCCAAGGTCGAGATTATCGATTGACGGACGTCCATGGTAACGTGATCAAATCGCTGCTCGCCTAAGTCGACCTCGCTTTGGCGAATGAGAAAAATTCAGTGTCGCCTAAGTTCCTACGAATCTTACCCGCGCAGTCTCGAATCAACTCCAAAAGCAACCGCCATGCGAATCCATAACACAGCATATCGAATCTCCCTAGCGATCCTGTTATTCGGATGGATACTCGGCAACTTCGAACTGCACGCTCAAATCGATTTCAATCGGCAGATTCGTCCGATCCTAGCCGAGCATTGCTTTCATTGCCACGGCCCGGACGCTTCGAATCGCAGCGCCGATCTGAGGCTAGACATCGAGAGTGAAGCAAAACGCATCGCGATCGTCGCAGGCATCGCATCCGACAGCGAACTTATCCATCGAATTGATTCCGCCGATGTCGACTTGGTAATGCCACCACCCTCCATTGGCAAGCCGCTGTCGGCCGACCAAAAGGAACTATTGCGTCGGTGGATCGATCAAGGAGCCGTGTATGCGAACCACTGGGCATTCGAATCAATCCGCGATTCTCGTACCCTAATCGATGCGTTGCCCAAAACGGGTGATTCAAGCGAATCAGCCATCGATCGCTTTCTTCTTCAAAAGCTGGATTCAGCCGGATTGGCGTTCTCGCCAGAAGTCGATCGAATCCAGTTTATTCGACGCGCGACGTTCGACTTGACCGGTCTGCCGCCGACATGGTCCGAGATCGAAGCCTTTGTAAACGATCACGCAGAAGGCAGTATAGAACGTTTGATTGATCGCTTGATGGAGTCTCCACGTTACGGCGAGCGATGGGGGCGTCATTGGCTGGATATTGCGCGCTACGCGGATACACATGGTGGTGCTGCAATCGGATTTACGAGCTTTCCATTTTCGTATACGTATCGCGACTATGTGATTAACGCATTCAATCGCGATTTACCAGCCAATCAATTCATTGTCGAGCAAATCGCAGCGGACCAACTCGGTCGCCCTGCAAACGACCCGTCGCTGGCTGCTTTGGGATTTCTAACCGTGGGTATGCAATTTCGGAATTATCACGACACGATTGATGACAAAATCGATGTGATCACGCGAGGATTGATGGGACTAACTGTTACCTGCGCTCGATGCCATGACCATAAATTCGACGCGATTCCAACGTCCGACTATTACGCCATGTACGCAACCGTCTCCGCCAGCAAACCACCGTCGCAACTGCCGTTGATTGGCGTTGCCAGCGACCAAGCTTCTCATGAGCAGTATCAAGCACAACTTCACGATCTCAACGTCAAACTGGAACAGTTTGTTCGAGACCAGAGTGACGTTCTGCGCAATCGATTGCGCATGCAAGTAGGTTTGTACTTGGCAGAGATCGCAAAGGGCCTGCCCGAACAAGATGTTTCTACTCAGTTCTTATCGTATCGGACCGATGACTTGCGGCCATTGATTTTCAATCGGTGGCTAAGCTACGTGAACCAGTTACCCAAAAACGATCCCGTTTTGGGGCCCTGGATAGAAATGAAGGCCATGGGTCCCATGGAACCTGATGAGTTTCGCAAGCGCTCAGCTGAACTCATTGAGAGGATTTCAGGCGAGCTTGCTGCCGGATTCGCCAAAGATCAACAGCATGCTCTTCGTGCGGAAACTCCAAAATGGAACCCATTGATTGTGGATGCGATTGCTGCGAGCAAGCCAGGTTCCTTGCGAGAACTGGCCGATTTGTACGGTAAGGTATTTGCAGACGAACAACGGCTTTGGTTGCAATCGTTGCTGGAGGCCACTCTGGAGGCGACAAGTGAAACGACCGTTGTACCAGACGACCACCCGCAGCACTTGGCCATCAATAGTCCCACCCATAGGCAAATCCGTCACCATCTTTACGCGAAAGGGACACCGCTTGATATCACAGACGAAGAGGCTTCCGGGCTAACCAATCGAACCATCAGCGACTTGATCAACGCAAAGCATGGAGCGATCCATCAGCTTAACCTTTCGTCGCCAGGCTCACCGCCTCGCGCGATGATCCTAAATGAACAGGAAAACCCCAAGCAGAGCTTTGTCTTTCTTCGCGGAAATCCAATGACGCGAGGTGAACCGGTTCAGCCACGATTCCTGTCCGCTTTGACGAAAGATAAAACCGAGAAATACGAAGATGGCCATCGCCGTTTAGGACTGGCCCAATCGATGGTATCGAATGCCAATCCCTTGACGCCGCGCGTGCTCGTGAACTGGGCATGGCAAAACCATTTCGGCGCAGCCATCGTACGGACGCCCGACGATTTTGGTACACGAGGGCAACCTCCAACGCATCCTGAGTTGCTCGACTACTTGGCTGATGAATTTCGAAAGAACGGATGGTCCATAAAATGGTTGCATCGTCAAATTATGACTAGTCGCGCATATCGCCAAGGATCGATCGAGAACGATAGCAAGAGAGCAATCGATCCAGAGAACCAACTGCTTTGGAGAATGCCACGACGCAGGTTAGATTTTGAATCCATGCGAGACGCCATGCTGGCGGCAACCGAAGAACTGGACACGACCATGGGTGGCAGGCCTGTTGATCTAAGCACGTCTCCAGCCATTCCTCGACGCAGCGTATACGGCTTTACCAACCGCGATGTGATCGACAACCTCATGAGCACGTTCGACGTAGCGAACCCGAACTCGTGTACGGCCAAGCGCCCCGACACTACGGTCCCACAGCAGACGCTCTTTGCACTGAATTCCGAATTCATCCAGGATCGCGCATTGCGCCTCGCAAATCAAACCAAAGCACTTAGCGGCACTCCAGTGCAGCGAATCGAAATGATGTTTCGCAGGATTCTGTGTCGCAATCCTTCGCCGATCGAAATGGAGCGATCGCAATCATTCATTGCGGAGGGAACACAGGCCGCCGGAACCGATTCCGCCAGCTCAGTTGATCCCGAACCTCGTTGGATTCAGCTGGCTCACGCACTACTTGCTTCCAACGAATTCACATTTTTGGATTAAGGATTTTTTGAATATGAATTTGCAATCCAAAACAACCGAATGCGACAGCCTAAACCGTCGCCATTGGATCCGTCGCTGCGGCATGGGCTTTGGTGGTTTGGCGCTCGCCAACATGTTGTCAACTGAAAGCAAAGCCGATGGGGCTATCGGCGCGCTGCCCCCTCATTTTCCCGGAAAAGCCAAACACATCATCCACGTGTTTCTGAACGGCGGGGTTTCGCAAGTCGATACGTTTGATCCTAAACCTGAGCTGACGCGATTGGCTGGCAAAATGCTCCCTGTCGCGAACCTGCAAACCGAACGCAAAACGGGAGTAGCATTACCGTCCCCTTTCTCCTTCGCGCAATACGGGCAAAGCGGAATTCCGGTCAGCGACTTGTTTCCCAAGCTCGCGCATTGCGTTGATGACATGACCGTCATCCGATCCATGTACGCCGAGCTTCCGAGCCACGAGATGTCGCTCATGCTGATGAACACCGGCGATCAACGCCTCGTTCGCCCCAGTTTGGGCTCTTGGCTAACGTGGGGAATGGGATCGATCAACCAAAACTTACCGGCGTTTGTTGCGCTTTGCCCTGGTGGGTTACCCGTGGGAGGAGCTGGCAACTGGAGATCGGCATTCTTGCCAGGCGCCTTTCAAGGCACTCGCATCGATACACTGAATACCGACCCAACCAAGCTAATCGATCACTTAAAAAACAAACGTATCTCGTCAAACGACCAGAGCAAACAATTTGAACTGCTGCGTCAGCTTAATCAGCAACACCTTTCCGAACGTCCAGGCGAAGCGGCATTGGAATCCCGCATTCATTCCTTTGAACTTGCTTTTCGAATGCAGACGGAGGCGAGCGATGCATTCGATATTGCCCAAGAGCCAGAGCACATTCTCAAACTATACGGCGACGGACCGCAGAATCGTCAACTATTGATAGCGAGACGATTGATCGAGCGCGGCGTTCGATTCGTTCAAACCTGGCATGGTGAAATGCAACCTTGGGACAGTCACTCTAATATCAAAGAGGAACATCGCAAAGTTGCGAACGAGTGCGATTCAGGCCTGGCTGGTTTGCTGATCGATCTGAAACAGCGAGGACTTCTGGACGAGACGTTGGTGATTTGCAGTGGTGAATTCGGACGAACGCCGTCAGTGGAAATGGGGCAAGATGGATCAGGCGCTGCCCAAGGACGTGATCACAACCACTGGGGATTCTCACTCTGGATGGCGGGCGGCGGCGTCAAGAAGGGAACCATCTACGGAGCAACGGACGAGTTTGGTTTTAAAGCAGTCGAGAATCCCGTGTCCGTACACGATCTTCATGCCACGATCCTTCACTTGATGGGATACGATCACCAAAGAATGACTTATCGATACGCCGGAAGAGACTTTCGACTGACCGACACAAAAGGGGAAGTTGTCCAGCCGATTTTGGCGTAGCAAGCAACCAACTGATGCTTTTCGAAAGCAATTTTGCTGTTGTAATCTCAAAAAAGCGGAGAGCAGGAATACTCAATATGCCAAGGTAGGTGTTGATTCGTGTTCGTAAAACAGCGATGATGAATTGACGTATGGTTTGTTAAGGCTCCTTGATTAAAGGAAAACGTGGGAAATGAGATCAATAACCCGTCGAAGCTGGATTCAGTCTGCAACTGCCGCGGTTGGCTTATGCGCAATGCCGCAAATCAGCGTAGGTCGGTCACTAGGCGCCGACGAGCCAAAGAGCGATTCGCTTCCCATGCAGCTTTATAAAAGCTTAAACGACCAGCAGCGGCAAAAGGTCTGTTTGCCCATGGATCATCCGCGTCGACAATTCGTGAGCAACTGGTGGTACATCCATCCAGACAACCGCATTCCCAATACGTTCAACCAAGAACAGCAGCAATTGATCAAAAGCATCTTCGACTCGATGCATAGTGAAGACTACCGCGACGCAGTCAACCAACAAGTGCTGATCGATCAATACGGAGACGAAAGAAATGCACCAGCCGTAGGCTTCTTTGGGACACCAGAAGATGAAAACTTCGAATTCATTTTCACTGGCCATCATGTGACCCGGCGATGCAATGCGCATTCCGATACGGGGCGTGGATTTGGCGGCGCACCCATTTTTTATGGTCACTACCCGCATCCAGTAGACCGAATGAACGATAATTTCCGCGAAGCAAAAGACCATCCAGGCAATCCCTACTGGTACCAAGGAAAGGTCTTCAATCGCTTCGTACAATCGTTGGATGGAACCCAGCAGGCTAAAGGGCTCCTCAATGCCGAACCTCGAGGTGAAGATCCAGACGTCGTGATTGCGCGATCGAACGAGGGGCGTGGACTAAGCTGCTCAGACCTAAGCGTGGATCAAAAGAAGCTGTTTGTCGACACGATGCACGACATGCTGTCGATGTTTCGCAAAGACGACATTTCAGCGACGATTGAAACGATCGAGAAGAACAGCGTTGTCGATAAATTGAATGTCTCTTGGTTCGCTGGCAAGTACGACATTGGCTCGGACAAAGTATGGGACACTTGGCAGATCGAAGGTCCAGACTTGGTCTGGTACTTCCGAGGCGAGCCACACATCCATTGCTATTTTCACTTAAAGACGTAATAGCTTTTCGAGTTGCGAAGCAAGTAGCGGAGCAGCGCAAGCTGCCCGGTGTTGACATGTTAGCGGAGCAGCGCAAGCTGCCCGGTGTTGACATGTTAGCGGAGCAGCGCAAGCTGCCCGGTGTTGACATGTTAGCGGAGCAGCGCAAGCTGCCCGGTGGACGTGCCAGTGC
>CAIXME010000215.1 GCA_903920425.1 uncultured Pirellula sp.
CCAATAGCCCTGCCCAACACTGGGGCTTTGCACCCAAATCTCACCGATAGAATCTTCCGGCAGTGGCTTGAGCGTGCTCGTGTCCACGATGATGAGCGATTCATTTTCGGTTGCACGCCCGCATCCCACGAGCCCTCGAGCATCGGCAGCATCTTCGCTGACCGGCTTGACCATCCTCGCGTCCAAACATCGCCCATCAAAGTGCTTGATCACCGGCGGTGTTTGTCGTGGACCGCCCGTTACGATCAGTGTTGTTTCAGCCATGCCATAGCACGGGAAATGGGAGCTGTGCGAAAAGCCGACGCGTTCAAACTTGCGACTGAACTGTTCCAAGGTGTTTGCACGAACAGGCTCAGCACCATTGAATGCGAGTGTCCAGGAACTGAGGTCCAGTTCTTGCATTTCTTCTTCGGTAACTTTGTCTACACACAGCTGGTAGGCAAAGTTGGGACCTCCACTCGTGGTCGCATTGTATTTCGAAATCGTTTTGAGCCAGCGGACAGGGCGCTGCATAAAGGACATCGGGCTCATCAAAACCATGCTCAATCCCATGTACATCGGGGAAAGAACACCACCCACCAATCCCATATCGTGGTACATCGGCAACCAGCTAACGCCGATCGCTTTATTGGTTTCATCGAAAAGAACCGCAATCATCTCGCAGTTGCGGATCAGGTTCGCATGCGTCAGCATGACACCTTTAGGCTGCCCCGTAGATCCGGACGTGTACTGTAGAACAGCCAGATCCGATGGCGGCAGTGGCATCTCCGAGAACTGGATGGCCAGCGATCGATCAACGGAATCGGAAGCGATCAGCTGCAACGCTTCGGTTTCGGCTCGCGTCGATTCGTCTTTCAGAATTTGAGCGATGGTCTCGTTGGTGGTCAACGCAAATTGTGCTTGGCAGTCTTGCGCGATCCCCTGGATGCGGGCACCCTTTCGACTTCGGCGGGGAGGATACGCGGGAACGCCTACGCATCCCGCATAGAGGCATCCAAAAAAACCAGCAACGAACTCGACGCCCGGCGGGTACAGCAGCAAGCCTCTCGACCCTGGCTTGTTGGTCTCCAGGATCTTTACGGCGATCGCCCGAGCGGCATGGTCCAATTCCGCGAACGTCATCGACGTATCGTCGTCCGTTTCGCCATCGGTATAGTAGAAAGCGACTTTGTTTGGCTGTGCGTTCGCCCAATACCTCAAAACATCAACAAGAGTGGTTTTGGGTGGATTAAATGGAGCATGAAAGCGGGTCAGATCCAACACGAATGAGTTCCCCTGGAAAATCGACCTCGAAAAGTCGGAGGCAATGAGTTGCCAGCTAAGTAAAAGCTAGCAATTCAAGCCAAAATCGCAGCGTTGGAACGCTGCAGCACCTAAAGTTAACGCTACGTTCATGCGTTTATCGGACTTTGTTTATACCTGCGATTCGGCAAACTCGGTACACCCTATTTTTTGCCTAAAGGCTCCAATCCCCCAGGTTTCGGAAAGCAAACGTGTGAAAACCGTGATCATTGAAGGCGAAAAGCCCTTGTGATGCCGAAAATGTACCGATATACTCTGCCCCTCACAAATTTAGAAAAGCCGGTTTTTCGTGGGAAAAACGGAACCCAAATCATTGGGTTTTGTGACAAAAATCTGTTTACGCCCACGAAAACCCAAGGAAATACTCATGGTAGCACAACCCAAAACAACCGTAGCCAAAGCTGGTTCCGTCGAACAAAAGTGGTATCTCGTGGATGCAACTGATTGCATTTTGGGCCGTTTGGCCAGCGACATCGCCATGATTTTGATGGGAAAACACCGTCCCGAGTACACGGCTCACGTCGATACAGGTGAGTTTGTTGTCGTCGTCAACGCCGAAAAGGTTGTAATGACTGGCAATAAATTGGCCGTTCGACATTACGCTTGGTACAACGGTTACCATCGTCAAAAGATGGAAAGCTACGCTGAACGACTCGAGCGAAAGCCGACCGACCTGGTAACCATGGCAGTAAAGCGTATGCTTCCGAAGAATGCACTCGGTCGCCACATGCTTGCTAAGCTCAAGGTTTACGCTGGCAACGAGCATCCTCACCAAGCTCAGCAACCTCAACCGAAAGAGCTCGGCCAAAAAGCCAGCTAGTTCGAACCATCCAACAGATCTCAGAATCCAGCATTTAGAATTTAGCACAGAGAAAACGAACCAATGCTAGCAGGCAAAAAAGACAAAGTCAGCGGTGACTGCCTCGGAACAGGTCGACGCAAGAGCTCGGTTGCCCGAGTTCGCATTAAGCCAGGTGCTGGCAAAATCACGGTCAACGACCGAGAATTCGAAGAATACTTCGTAAACGACACCGAACGCCGACTTGTTTTGCAAACCCTCGATCACGTTGGACACCGAGAAAAGGTTGATGTGTTCATTCGCGTCAACGGTGGTGGAACTTGCAGCCAAGCAGGCGCCGTCCGAATGGGACTCGCCCGTGCTTTGGTTTGCCTCAGCGAAGAAAACTTCGGCCCTCTTCGAGACGACGGGTTCCTAACCCGCGATTCCCGAATGAAGGAACGCAAGAAGTACGGCCTCCGCGGTGCACGTCGCGGTGTCCAGTTCTCCAAGCGTTAATTGCCCTTGGGAACGGCGGCCGCATTGCGTCCGACAATCCTTTCAAACAAAAAAGCCACGACTTGCATGTCGTGGCTTTTTTTATGCCCGGATCGCACTCGCGTTTCCAATATTGCTACATTAGAGGATGCGCTCATCGCGTCCTTCACTGATCGCGGCTTGCGCATCACTCATTCGACCGCACTGTAAATCTCTTCTCCCAGCGGAACATTGCAATGAAATGCTTCAGTCTACGATGGCGCTTTCGCGTCGCTTTTACGCTCATCGAGTTACTCGTTGTGATAGCGATCATTGGAGTCCTGGTCGGACTCTTGTTGCCTGCTGTACAAGCGGCTAGAGAAGCAGCCAGACGCATCCATTGCCAAAACGGACTCAGACAGCTCGTTTTGGCTGCCAACAATTACGAATCGGCCTTTAAACGATTACCCGGTTACGGAGGAGAGCTTGCTCCTGGACTCGTGGTGCTCAAGTACGCTCCGCCAAGTATTCCCAATCAACACGGAGTACCTTGGATGGTTCAGATCCTGCCTTATCTAGAGCAAAACAAACTTTACGCCACGGTCACCGAACTCACAGACCAGATACCATCCGCCGTACCACTGCCGGTGCAACAGCAGCATGCACCTAAAACCGCGGTGCCCCAGTTCAATTGCACATCGCGGCG
>CAIXME010000216.1 GCA_903920425.1 uncultured Pirellula sp.
ACGCGGTATCCCTTCGACAGGAGATATTTGGCAAGATAATAGCCGTCTTGCCCTGTAACTCCGGTGATGAGAGCCGTCATTGCCATGGATGGTAAACTTTCCGAGAAATACGATTTCCAGATTTTTCAATGCGCCCGTGATTACGAGAGATTGAAGCGGTAAGCACGTGAATACTTCTTTTCCAGGTCCGGACGCAAGATCAGCACAGCAAACAACTTCCATACGCTAGCAAAGTTCTTTTTGAGAATAGCGGTTATTTGCGTTCCAAGAGTTTGGGCTTTCCTTGGTCGGCGGTGCGGGCAAGAATGACTTGGGTTGAGCTATTTTGTGTTGACCGATTCCGTTCACCAATTCAGTTCACCAAGAACACCTCTGAGCTGACCCGTCGCCAACTCCTTCGGTCATGCTTTGTGTATGATAAAAGCAACGAGTTCAAATGCCGGGCGACGAGATAGCGTGAACTATGCGAATTCTGTTCGATTCCACTTTCACATCCATTTCTGGCAAGAAGTCTGGAATTGAACGTGTTGTTCAAAGCTTGATGCAGGAAGCTATTTCGGACACGACTCGCTCTTGCCATCCCGGCACGGTTGTGGAATCGGTTTTTCTCTACCGAGGAGGAATTTACCTTTGCGGAGATTCCGCCAAGAAGGCGTTCGAGAACGTTTCGAAGATTCAGTCCTCTAGCTTTAAATCGGCATCCTTTGCATACCGCGCGTTTGCAAATGCACTATGTACGATGGTTCCGCACCCCAAGTTTTGCGGATGGCTAAAGCCTAGTCCGGGGCATTTGGGGGTATTCAAACGAAGGTACCGGCATGCTGTTCGAGCAGCATTTCGCTACGCCGCTCGAACTTCGGAACGGATTGAGCCGTTGCCGACCGATATTTTGTGGCTTCCTGATGCGTATTGGGCCACCGAGACCGTTTGGCCTTCGGTACAGAACGCACGGCAATCCGGAGCCTTCATCGCGACGTTGGTATATGACCTTATTCCGATCCAAGATGAAACTACGGGTGAGATCAACATTGAGCTCAACGAGAATTTTTTTCGGTACTTAGCACAGGTTGCCAATCACTCAGATGCCTTGCTAACGATATCTGATGTTGTCCGAGGGCAACTGATCCAATTTTTGAATAGCTATCGCGATGTTGGACAGATAGCAAAAGAAAATGTTGTTACTATTCCGTTGGGAGCCGAAGTGCCGTCAGGCGAAGGTACGATCCGCGAAGAGTTGCGAGAGTACTTTGAACGACCTGGGGAAATGGAGCCTTATCTTTGCGTGGGAACGTTCGAACCTCGAAAGAACCATGGCTTTTTGATAGATGCCATGGAATTGCTTTGGGAGCAAGGTGCGAATGTTCGGCTGTGCTTGATTGGACGCGTGGGATGGAAATGCGAACAACTCATTCAGCGTCTCAACGAGCACCCCGAGTTGGGGCAGCGATTGTTTGTTTGCTATAGCGCATCCGACGCTGAGGTGCATTATGCATATCGCCATTGTAGGTCTCTATTAACCGCCTCCAAATCCGAGGGTTTTGGATTGCCGATCGTGGAGGGCCAACGGTATGGCAAGCCAGTGATTGCTAGCGATATTCCCGTACATCGGGAAGTAGGGCGAGATGGCTGTATGTTCTTTTCGTTGAGTGCTCCTGCCGCGTTGAGTGAAGCCATCGTTGCAAATGAACAGCGATTGGCCTTACCACAGGATCAGACAAAGGTATCTGCTCCATTTACTTGGCAAGACAGTTGGGAAAGTTGTTTGAACGCGTTGCTCGCTGGCGCGGCCAATCGGAACGCGTCCCGATGCGATAGCTAGCATTTTGTTTCGTATTAAACCCAACGATTTTTCGCTAAAGTTCGAAAATGGCTTAAAGTTTTCGTATTGGCGCAGTTTGTGTAATTGATCTATGCTACCGCCGCTGTCAACAAGGAGGACACATGAAAACCGTTATACTTGCAGGCG
>CAIXME010000217.1 GCA_903920425.1 uncultured Pirellula sp.
CTCGCCATCTCCGGTGTACTGGTTTGCTTTGCCGTCACCATCGCTTTCTGGATGATCGGAATGATCGTTATCCGAAGAAACACGTTCCTCAACCGCATGGACCGTCGCGTTGGTTTCGTCGCCGGATTGCTGAATTCGTTCGCCGTCGTGGCCGTGTTGCTTTGGGGACTGCTGGCATCCGAGTCGGCGATCGCTCAACTGCGTTTACGAAGCGATTCGCCTCAAGCGTCTGCGTTGGCCGCAAAACTGGATGACGTGGTCGTGGCGACCAAGAAGAGCTATGTCATGATCGGATTGAGCAAGTGGAATCCGTTTGTCGATTCACCATATGTTCGTGACCTGAAGAAGAAAATCGAGGCGATCGTCGCTTCGCAAAGCGGAGCCCATTTAGAACAAGCTGGTGCGCCGGGGCAATTAGGGGTCTCGGAACCTACATTGGAACAACTGCTCTCTAGCCCATTGCTAAAAGAGCTTTTAGGCGACCCGAAAACAGGCCCGATGGCAGTCGATGGGGCTGGTCCTCAATCGGGTGAGTTGGGTGCGTTGATCCGTAGCTTGAACGTGCCTCAAGGTGTTTCGCCCTCCAGAGGTAAGCCGGACGTTGGCTCGGTTCGATAATTAGCGGAATTGCGATTGCAGGGATTCTGCTCGTACATAAATGCAAAAACACAGACGCCTCACACAGAGACACTAAGACACAGAGTTTTCAGGAATCTATTTTTGGTGGCAATGCTTCGCTTTGCTTTTTCTCTGTGCGTATTCTCTGTGACTCTGTGTCTCTGTGTGAAAAAATTGAGCATGACCGCGAATATTGCAATGCGATGCGTTAGCGAGGGATTCCGCTGGTGCTGACACTCAGAAATCAAAGACGCCTCACACAGAGACACTAAGACACAGAGGGTTCAGGAATCTATTTTTGGTGGCAAAGCTTCGCTTTGCGTTTTCTATGTGCTTTTTCTCTGTGACTCTGTGTCTCTGTGGTTAAAAATGGAGTATGACCGTGAATTGTGTCGGGCTACGTTGAGGTATACTCGCGTGCGACCGGAGGGCTTGCGCCCTGCCGCTAACTTAAAACAAACAAACCATACCGGAGGGCTTGCGCCCTGCCGCTAAGCTAATTGGTTGAGATGACACTTGTGGAATGAGAGTATGTCGATACATCATCGTGCCAAGAATGGCGTGAATTTTTTGAAGACCACTGCCATCGGGGGCGTGTTCTTTCTGTTGCCGCTGATCATTATCGGGGCGTTCTTGAGCAAGGTGGTGCAGTACGCTCTCGTTGCCGCTAAGGCCATCGACACCGTGTTACCGTTGAACGCGATCGGAGGGTACCCGGTACTGCTTCTGGCCGGCGTGCTAGTCATCATCGCTGGTTGCTTCTTTTCTGGGTTGGTAGCCAAGCGATCGTTCGCTCGGCGATTTACCGAGTCGATCGAAAAGCAATTGCAGATCGCTTTCCCTCGCTACACCATTGTCAAAGATCGACTCTCCGGAAACATCGGTGGCGAACTGCATCGGTCCGAGCTAAAACCCGTGATGGTTTTAGGGCACGACGGGTGCTACCGATTGGGACTAGAAGTAGAACGGTCAAGTGCTGAGTGGATCACCGTTTTTTTCCCCGGATCTCCCGACCCTTGGGCAGGTCAAGTGGCCATCGTTCCAGGAACAGCATTGCGGCCAATCGATGTCGATTTTATGGCTGCGATGACTTCGCTGGAAAAGCTCGGGCGTGGACTGCTGCAGATCAGCCAAGTTGACGCGAAGCCAAATTGAGGGCGAACTGGCTAATCAGGATATCGCATTTCAACCGACCCAAAATAATGTTTTTCGCAGGCAAAACGCGGCAAACTGCGGAGATGCGGCGGGCGTGACCTGCTACAAAGGGGATAAATCGTTATACTTCGTCGTCTTGTTTTCGACTGTTTGCGATGACATAGCCGATTTCTCGTACTTGGTTTCTTGGCCTCTGGGAATTTGAATGCAGCAAAGCGTTTTTGAACACCGATTGCCCAACGGAATGGTCGTTTTGGGTGAGCCGATGCCTTGGCTGGAGTCTGTCGCCTTTTCGCTCTTGTTGCCCGCTGGGACGCATAACGAACCAGAATCGCGACTTGGGTTGGCTGGGATGGCACTGGAAATGTGCCAACGAGGTGCGGGTCCTTATAGCAGCCGAGAAGTGGTCGAGCAGTTGGACTTCTTGGGAGTCGAACGGTCCAGTTCCGTCACCACGTTTCATACCTCGTTCAGCATGGCTGCGATGTGCAGCGTTTTGGACCAGACATTGGAAATCGCTGCAGCTATCGTTCGCGAGCCGCACTTTCCGGACGATGAGCTGGAAGAGGCACGGCAGTCTGCGTTGTTGGAGTTGGCTTCCATCGACGACGATCCTGCGCAGAAATGCTTTAAGGAGCTGAAGCGGCTTCGCTATGGTGAAGTGTTTGGGCGATCGGCGCTGGGGAGCGAGCAAGGGCTCAACGAAACGACGCTTGAAGATTGCAAAGCGTTTCACCAACGGCACTACCATCCCGATGGTGCCATATTAACCTTGGCTGGCAAGTTCGATTGGGATCAATTCGTTGCAACGGCCGAGCGTCTATTCGGATCGTGGACTGGACCTAAAAAGGTTGGGCATGCGAAAGTGTTGTCGATACCTGGCAACAACCATTTGCAGCATGACAGC
>CAIXME010000218.1 GCA_903920425.1 uncultured Pirellula sp.
AACGAAGCAAACTCTGCTTCTATGTCCCGCAGCCGCATGACGTCGTCCAGACTCGTCCATCCGCCGCCATGATAGGTTTGTGCTCATGAGCGGGAGTGCTACTCATGCTGTTGTTGTAACCGCCATAGAACGCCACTGGCGACCAATCGGGACTGACTGCCGGGAGGTCTGGTGCAAGTCTCGCGTAGTTTTCCTGAGCAAAGACAACTTTGCCACCGACCATCGTTAGAACACTTTCGATGCTTCGAATCGCGTCTTGCTCCACAGCAAAGTAGTCCTCTGACAGCACAGCAAGATCAGCGAAACTGCCAACCGATAGAGTTCCCTTACGATCATCTTCGTTGCTAAACCAAGCGCTGCCATGCGTATACAGCTTCAGAGCCTCTTCGCGGGTCATGCAGTCAGCCATGTCGTGAAGTAAAGTGCCTCCGACGGTTTTGCCTGTCACCATCCACCACAAGCATGTCCAGGGATGGTAGCTGGCCACTCGAGTTCCGTCTGTGCCGGCGCCAACCGGAATGCCCATACTGAGCATCTTTCGAATCGGAGGTAGACGTTTCACTTGTTCGATACCGTATCGGCGAATGAAGTACTCGCCTTGATAAGCCATTCGATGCTGGACGGCGATGCCGCCGCCGAGTCTTTGGATACGTTCCAGGTTGCGATCGGAAACGGTTTCGGCGTGATCGATAAACCAACGCAAGCCGTCGATTGGATGCTCGCGATGGACACGCTCAAAAATGTTTAGAAACCGATCGATCGATTCATCGTACGTTGCGTGAATTCGCCACGGCCACTTTGCTTCTGCCAGTTTCATGACGATCGCTTCGACTTCACTCTCCATGATCGGTTTCAGATCAGGGCGAGGCTGCAGGAAGTTCTCGAAGTCGGCTGCGCTCCAAGCTAGATTCTCCCCCGCTCCGTTGACACGTAGAAGGTCGGACCCTTCACCGGGCCTTGTCATACCAAGCCAACGTGAATAGTCGCTCAATTCTTCGCCAGGCCGTTGTGCAAAAAGACTGTAGGCGATGCGCAGAGTCAGATGGCCTTCCTTTTCGAGCTGATTCACTACTGCGTAATCGCCAGGGTAGTTTTGCCCGCCACCACCCGCATCCGAGACACTCGTGACACCGAAGCGATTCAGTTCTCGCATGAAATGCCTGGTTGAGTTCAATTGGTCTTCAAAAGACAATTTAGGCGCGTTGGCGATAGTCGAATACAGTATAAGTGCGTTCGGTTCGGCAATCAGGAGTCCTGTTGGGTTGCCGCGTTGATCCTTGGCAATCATCCCGCCGGGTGGGTTCGGCATATGCTGATCCATACCCAACGCGCGAATCGCGGCTTTGTTCAACATGGCCGAGTCGTAAAGGTGAAGCAAAAAAACGGGGGTATCGGGAGCCGCTTCGTTCAGCTCTTGAAACGTCGGCATTCGACCTTCCGCAAACTGAAATTCGTTCCAACCGCCGATGACACGAACCCATTGAGGCGGGGGAGTTCGTCTCGCTTGTTCTTTCAATTGCCGGAGCGCTTGAGCAAGTGTCGGTGTTCCGTCCCAACGAAGTTCCAGGTTCGCGAACAACCCGGCTCGAATGACATGCAAATGCGAGTCATTGAGCCCTGGAATGACGCGACGGTTTTCAAGATCAATATGTATTGTCGATGCATCGCTTAGACGCTTCATCTCATCATTCGTGCCAATGGCCGCGACGCGTCCGTCCGCAACAGCAATGGCGGCCACCTCGGGCTTGGTAGAATCCTGAGTCGTGATACGACCATGATGCAAGACTATTTGTATTGGCATTGGAACCTCTTTTCATGGAAGGGATTGGACTTCGGATTGGGGCATTGAGGAAAATCGGAGTGACCTCAACTAGCCTCGATGCAACCACTGGTGAAACAACCTTGTGAGAGCTGGCATCATGACCCAAGCGAGCGTGGCAACGACCGCCCCATTGACAATCAGAATACCGACGATCCAGTGAGAATCCTTCAGAATCGGCCTCAGTGTGCTGGACCATAGGACTACTGAAGGTACGACGCCCAAATAGGTGACGAGGGCCATTTTCCAGCGGGGTGGCAAT
>CAIXME010000219.1 GCA_903920425.1 uncultured Pirellula sp.
GCCAAAATCTAGAGTCCCCAGCCAATCGCACCGAATTCGCCGGCAAGATAAACGATGGCGGATTCTATTACACCCCAGCAAACGGTGGCGAGTCATTCGCGGGCAAGGAAGACAACGGCGGGTTGCGTTCCTACGCGTCGATGACCTACGCTGGCCTCAAAAGCATGATCTTTGCCGGTGTCGACAAAGACGACTATCGAGTCAAGGCTGCGACAAAATACCTACAC
Source organism: uncultured Pirellula sp. (assembly GCA_903920425.1). GTDB lineage: Bacteria > Planctomycetota > Planctomycetia > Pirellulales > Pirellulaceae > JBKCUI01. The sequence goes on from CAIXME010000219.1 coordinate 228, forward strand.
GATAATTATTCGGTCTCATCCAACCCCGGCATGGGCTCATCAGGCCTTTATTACTATCAACAAACCATGGCCAAGTCTTTACATGCACTGGGTGAAGACACGTTCACGACCAAGAACGGTCCCAAAGACTGGAAAGCCGATCTCATCGCTGAGCTTGCATCCAAACAACAGGAAAATGGTTCGTGGACCAATGCCGACGCACGATGGATGGAGGGGGACCCCAATCTGGTTACGGGGTACGTTTTACTGACGCTCTCCTATCTCAAGTAGTCGTTCTTTCTTTTTAAAAGCTTTATGCCTGGTTGCGTTCGCCAACGGTAGCGATCGCAACCAATTACCGTGTAATCTCGTTACTTCCATTTCGCGCGGTTGGTGTACAATAATCGAGGTCAGGGTACCCCCTCTCGCATCGATTTTTCCCATGCGAGTCATCGATGCGTGGAGCGTTCATTTGGCGGCAAACGAGTTAGACAAAAAGCGACCGAACACTCATCTAAGTGTTGAGTTGCTCGCAAATGCCATCTCGGCTTCCTCGGATGCCCTTGTGATCAAAGATCGAACGGGAACTATCTTGATTGGAAGCCAGGGTGTTGCTGAGTTCTTTCAATGCGAGGTGGACGAGCTTCCAGGCCTCAACGCATACGATCACTTGCCGAAATCCATCGCAGCCCGAACCAGAGAATGCGATAAACGGGTATTCGAATCGGGACCCGCCGAGACAGGCGAGGAGCTGTGGGACCTCGGATACGATCGCAGGATTTTTCTCGCTTCACGCTCACCGATCCGCGATAGTTCGGGCGAAGTAGTAGGCGTACTGACCGCATACAAAAACATCTCTGCAATCAAGTTTGCATTTGAGTTCTTTGAGCAGGACAGAAAGCGATTCGAGAAACTCGCGGAGACTTGTCCGGTAGGGATTTTTGAGTGCAACCCCTATCATCAACTGGCATACGTGAACCCTGAATGGGAACGCATCATCGGACTCTCGGCAAACGATGCGTTAGGCAGGCACTGGGGAGATTTCATCGTTCCCGAGCAACGCCATTTGGTTGGGGAACTGATTCGCAACGCCAACGAGAGCACCTCAGGTGAACGAATCGACCTTCAAGTCACCGGCGATCTTGGCTGCACAGTGGAACTGTCATTGAATCGAGTCGCTGATGCGGACAATCACACCGTTTCCTACATCGGCAGTTTGGTCGATTTGACGTTTCGATTGGCTGCCCAAAAACAGCTTCGCCAAAAAGCGAGCTTAATGCGAGATTTGACCAGCTCGGTACCTGCTGTCATTTGGCAGATGTCCGTGGAGGGAAAGTGCGTTTTCGCCAGTGACTACTGGATGGAATTAACGGGTCAGCCAATCCACGCCATCGTGGGACAAAACTGGAACCCCTTTGTACACCCGAATGACCTGCCGTCGGTCGAACGAGGAGTTCGCTCCGTGATCGACCAAGAGCAAAATTCCGCTTCCTTTGAATACAGGCTAAAAGGAAAAGAAGGGGACTGGCGTTGGGTGTTAACCAACTGCCAGCAGATCCATACTATGGAAGGGAATTTCATGGGGATCGCTGGTCACACGATCGACATCACGGAACGCCGCAAAGCCGAACTGGAGCTTCAGCAATACAGCGTTCTCCTCGAACAACGAGTAGGTGAACGGACGCACGAATTGATGCAGATGAACAAATCGTTGCGCAATGAAATGGAAACGCGTATTCAGGCCGAGGAGCTGCTGGAAGAGAAACGAACGCAACTCGCGCATTTCTCTCGAATCAGTATTATGGGTAGGCTCTCTGGCGAACTCGCTCATGAATTGAATCAACCTTTGAATGCGATCCAAAACTACGTTGCGAGTCTCGCCAAGATCATCGATTCTCCCACCTCGCCCCCAGCAGCTGCTCACGTGCTGAGACAACTGAACAACGAAATATCGCGGGCAGCAAAGATCATTCGTCGCACGCGTGAATTTGTTTCCACTGGAAAACACCAATCCGACGAGCTTAGGTTGTCAGAAATGGTCGAGGACACCGTCGCTATGCTTCGCGGAGAAGCGAGGCGCAGGGGGATGAGCCTCCAAGTGCGAGACAGCCACGACAAGACCTCGTTTATGGGTGACCTAGTTCGTCTGCAACAAGTACTCGTGAACTTGGTCCTCAATGCAATGGAATCGATGGTGACTAAACCAGGCTCAGACAAGACGGTGTTGATCGAATTGCGCAAAGAACCAAATCATCACATACTGTCTGTGTACGATAGCGGATGCGGAATATCGGAGAGCGAACAAGCTCGTCTTTTCGATGCATTCTTTACCACCAAGCCCACGGGCCTGGGAATGGGATTGGCAATCAGTCGCGGGATCATCGAAGACCATGGCGGTACCCTGACGTTCCAGCCGAGAACAAACGGCGGGAGCATATTTACGATCGCATTGCCGTGCTAGAAAGATACGCGAGCCGTTTCCTCCGGCTAGAGGTAACTTAGATATACCGCTCGATAAATCTTGGATCGACGGGGATGGCAGCCACTTCGGTTTCAGAAATCAAATCGGCGAAAAGGAGCGACTTGGGGTCCATCACATGCCTACCAATTTCCGCCCACGCTCGTTGCAGAGCGGGTGAAACCGTCTTTCCACGGAGATGCAATTCCGCTTCCAGATCTAATGCTTGAGCGATTGCAAGGTATTCAGGATTGCTGTCCTCCAGCGAGATTGCATACACCAATGAAGCGAGCGAATAGCAGAGCTGATCAAACAATCCCCCCTCATCGCCGAGCAAAAAACTCTGATCGATAAAACTCTTTTGATACCGAGCGATGATAAAGAGAATCCTGCGTCCGATGATTCGATTTCGATGCAGTGCACGCTGAATCAAGCGTTGCTTGGCAGGGAATAGGTTGTTGACCCCAGTCAGGGAACCCGTCCATGGATTGAACGAACCAAGAACGGCCTTTGCTACAAACCAGCCGAATTTCGCCTTGGCGCCCCAACCAAACTTCCCGTTCACTTCCGCCAAACCGATTGGCTCCAAAAACTTCGCACGGATGCCGCGGGTCATGGCATTGGGTGCACCAATGTCAGCCAAAACCGGATTGGGACCTTCGTAAACGGTTGCGATAGTAAACTCATGCATGTTCTCGCCGACGTAGTTTTCGATGAGCGGCCCTGCTGCGGCCACCGCTGCGTCCCCTCCCTGTCGCACGACCATACGATGCTCGTCCGTATGCACACTGCGTCCACCCTGAATTTGGTACACGTTGATTGCAGATTGCAGCAGAGCCTTCGTCGCGTACACTTTGGCGATCATCCCCATCGTTTCATCACGAACGCCGTTTGCCCCGAGTCGAAAGCAAACATCACCAAGATCACGACTTGCTAACGCGTGACAGGTTGCTCGTCCAACCCAAGTTTGAATGCGAGGAGATTCGCCGATAGGCTTACCGAACGTACTGCGGAATGAAACCCAACCGCCTGCGTGATGCTGCTTGGTTAAACCATCATCCTCTTTCGTCGATTCTGGATCCAAAATGATCTGGGCGAGAAGCTTCAGAATCTTGGCGGCGCTATTCACGCAAATGCCTCCGCGCCCTTTCGCCAACGAGCTAAAAGCTTGAGCCAGCCCTTTGCCAGGCGGTCCCA
>CAIXME010000220.1 GCA_903920425.1 uncultured Pirellula sp.
AGTCGATTCCGTGATTATCGGAATTGGTACAGCATTAGCCGACGACCCACAATTGACGACAAGACTTCCACAGGGTGAAAAACACTTGCGAACTGCGACCCGAATCGTGTTGGATCGACGTGGCAGGATGCCAACGCATAGTCAGTTGGTTCAGAGCGTGAAATCGGGGCCAGTGATGATCGTCACAACTCAGGACGCGGAGTTTGGGACAGGGGCGGAACTGCAGCAGTATGGCTGCGAGATACTGCGTATTCCACCAGAGAGTGAGTCGCAATCCTTGCTTTGGTTGCTACAGCAACTACATCAACGAGGACAAACAAATGTCTTAGTTGAGGGTGGAGGTGCACTGCTGGGACATGCCTTTGATCACGGTCTGGTTGACGAAGTGCATTGTTTCATCGCGCCTAAGATCGTAGGCGGTCAAGAGGCGATGAGACCCGTCGGCGGAGTTGGCCAATCTCTGATGAGCCGGGCGCATGCACTAGACCAAGTGCGTGTTCGCCAATTGGAGAACGATACTTACATCACTGGTATCGTTTCGCGACGGGCACTAGATCTAAATCAAGTTGCTGCACCGATCAAGTTGCTGCACCGAGGTGATTAAGATTTTTGGTCTTCGATGAGGCTTTCTAGGCGATCCAATTCCTCGTTGATCTCGACAGAAATTTCATTGAGGGTTTTAGCCTCTGAGCGATCGTCCTTTTGCCACTGGCCACCTACACGCGTCGAGGTGGAGTTTCCTTTTTGGAGGCGTTGGACGAGCATCTGATCCAACTGGCTGAAGTACTTCTCTTCTTCTTTTCTTTGAATCCAGGTAGCCATTTCTAAGTCTCGCCTCGTTCGAGAAAATCGTAAGTTCACCGGTGACTTAAGCCAAACACGGTAATTTCATCACGCCAACGCAAGGTTAAGACATACAATCCGACAGGTGAAGAAAAATTACGAATTCGCATGGAATTCAGGGATTGGCTACAAATTGAGGCGATACAAACTGAACATCCGATTTGGTCAGACTCCTCTATATTCCGACCCGAACGCGAGAGCACCAAGTATCTAGATGTTGGCGGTTAGCCGTCACTGATAGACGTTCTCGTTGCGGTTTGTCGCAGTCTCTGAATAGACAGTTTTTATGGTGAAGCGATTCGCCGCTAGTGCGTGTTTAGTGGTGTGTAGTTTCACTCGCGGAACTTTGATTTTGAATCGGCATTGGTGGTCAAAACAAATCAGAGCGCAGGAGACGGAGCAGCGGCCGCAAATTTCAGTAGTAAGCACATTTTATTTGGTATCACTCCGGGGGTACCTATCGAAGCAAGAATGCGATAGGCCGCGTGCAAAGCGCGCCGATTCGCTTCTTCGGTCGTCTTTGCGCAATCCCTACAACCAACAAGTTTGTCAAATTTTGGTAAAGCGTAATGGAATGCAAGATGTGTGTGTGTTTACTGAGGAGGTGGTTGAGATTAGCATCATACGGGTACACTCCCTTCATTTTCAGCTGAATGATGTTGCTCCAAGACGCCGCGCCACTCTCCAAAACGCATTCGCTAACCAAGCTATCGATTGTTGTGCCTTGCTACAACGAAGAACAGGGGCTTGATCAGCTTACGGAAAGACTTGAGACCCTTCGCGCCGTATTCCAAGACCGCATGCTTGTAGAAGTGGTCTTTGTCGATGACGGTAGTTCCGACCAAACTGCGTCGGGCTTAGATCTTCGCATCGGCCATTACGATTGGGCAAAGGTCATTCGGCACCAATCCAATCGAGGGATCACTGCGGCGATCATGACTGGTATCCGGAATGCTTCGCATGAACTGGTTGCCACAATCGATGCGGACTGTACATATGATCCATTGCAGTTAGCTGGATTACTGGACCTGATGAGCGACGATGTCGCCATGGTTACCGCTTCACCATACCATCCCAACGGCGAGGTCGAAGGGGTGCCAAGATGGCGATTGGGATTGTCTCGCATCGCGTCCTCTTGCTACGGCGTGCTGTTGGGGACCCGTTTGCATACGTACACAAGTTGTTTTCGCGTTCACCGAAGGTCCTTCGTCGAGAAGCTTGATATTCGACAGGATGGTTTCGTTGGTGTCGCTGAGATGTTGTGGCAGATCCAAAAGCATGGGGGCACCATTGTCGAGGCACCTGCAAAGCTAACCAGTCGTCGGCTCGGGTTTTCTAAAATGAAAACACTGCCTGTTATTTTTGCTCATTTGCAGCTGATGTTGCGAATTCTCGCCGACCGATTGCTCGGTGGGTTGCCGTCAAGAAAATCCACAAGATAGATCCATTTCCATTCATAGGTTCATGCATGCGTCGCATGCTGAAAGAAAAAAAGGTTTCTAAGACATGTCACTAGCCATTGATGTTTCCGTATTGCCTTTGCCGTCCGATCAAGACATATCGGGACGGACCTTTGGACGTGAAGAAGTTGAGGCGATCACCAAAGTCTTGTCGACCGGGACGTTGACTAGCACCAAGGGTGAGTTTACGAAGCATTTGGAGATCCAATTTGCCAAGTACATGGAAAGCCTACATGCCCACGCTTGCTCGTCAGGTTCGTCAGCTTTGCACACGGCGGTCGCGGCGATCAACCCGGAACCGGGCGAGGAGATCATCACTACCTCGATTACCGATATGGGTGCGTTATCGGCTATTCTGTATCAGGGAGCTGTTCCCCGATTCGCAGATGTCGATCCGATGACTTACAACGTGACGGCAGAGACCATCGAGCGATGCATATCGCCTCGAACTCGTGCGATCATGGTCACGCACTTGTTCGGGAATCCTTGCGAGATGAGCGAGATCATGGCATTGGCAAAGAAGCACCAATTGCCGGTGATCGAAGATTGTGCTCAGGCTTTCTTAGCCGAGTACAAAGGCCAAGTTGTGGGCTCCATCGGAGACATCGGTTGTTTTTCTCTGCAACAAGGTAAGCATATTACGACCGGCGAAGGTGGCGTGGTCGTGTCGAGCAACCCTGAGCTTGCTCGACGGATGTTTTTGTTCATCAACAAGGCCTGGGGGTACGGTGATGCAAATCCAGACCACTACTTCTTGGCGCCCAACTACCGAATGAATGAATTGACCAGTGCAGTTGCCTTGGCACAGCTTGAGAAGCTTGATTTCAGCGTCCGCGCTCGGATCGATACTGCGAACCAACTGACTTCGATGATCCAAGATGTCGTGGGAATCACAACTCCGACGATACATAGCGGCAGCAAGCATACGTACTGGAAGTACTGTTTGGATGTCAATCCAGACATCATCCCTGGTGGAACAGTCGCCCTCGGGAAATTGCTGAAGGAGCAGGGTGTATTCTGTGCGCCACGCTATATCCAAAAACCTGCGTTCCAATGTCAAGTCATTCGTGATAAGCGGACTTTTGGAAACAGTGGCTTCCCATTCAATTTGGCTGCACCGGAAGCGTTGGATTATTCGCCTGAGCTCTTCCCAGGTACGTTCACCGCACTGGCACGCGTACTGGTGTTACCGTGGAGCGAACGTTACCAATCCAAACATGTCGAGTACATTGCGGAAACGATCCGTTCGGCAGTTGGAAAGCTGGTGAGTTAGTATGAACAAGTCACCGCTGACATTTGCGTTGATCGGAGCGGGCGGTATCGCCCAAACTCATTTGCAGGCGTTTGCGAAAACGAATCTTGCAAAGTTGGGGGCGGTAATTGATCTGCGAACCGAGGCCGCGGAAGCGGTTGCGGCAGCAATGCATTGCCAGGCATTCGCAACAGTCGACGCGATTCCCGAATCGTTGCAAATCGACGCGGCGATCGTTTGTACTCCCCCGTCGACCCACCCAGAAATCTGTCGTGCGTTGGCTAAACGCGGCGTTCACGTGTTGTGTGAAAAGCCGATCGCGATCGATTTGATTTCCGCCATCGATATGATTGAGACGGCACACCGCGAAGACACGCTGTTTACGATGGCGTCCAAGTTCCGGTATGTGGAGGATATGGTTTACGCCAAACAGCTCATCACTTCGGGTGTGCTCGGAGATATTTTGTTATTCGAGAATACGTTTGCTGGCCATGTTGACATGACCAAGAGGTGGAACAGCAATCCCGTTGTCAGTGGTGGTGGAGTATTGATCGACAACGGAACACACTCCGTGGATATCGTACGCTACTTGTTAGGCCCAATTGAGTCGATTCAAACGATCGAAGGTAAACGCTCTCAGGATATTCCTGTAGAAGATACCGTCCGCATCCATGCGAAAACCTCCAGCGGTGCGCTTGCAGCGATGGATTTGTCGTGGAGCATCAATAAGCAGACTCCGTGGTACGCGAGTATCTATGGCACGCAAGGAACCGTATTGGTGGGATGGAAAGAATCCAAGTACAAGAGGTCGGTGGATACGGACTGGACCGTCTTTGGCAAAGGTTATGACAAAGTTCAAGCGTTCACGAGTCAACTCAACAATTTCTGCAATGCCATCCACGGGATTGAACCGTTGTTGATCACCTCGGAGGATGCTGTCGCGTCGTCGGAAGCCATCCAACGAGCTTACGAATCTTTGCAGAAGGACGATTGGATTTCTGTTGTGCCACCCAGCATTCGAGTCGCTTCGTGAGTGTTCGAATCCATCCGACAGCTAAAGTCGAAGACGGGTGTGTTATCGGTGACGGAACTTCCATCTGGGACAACGTCCATGTTCGATACGGAACGCATATCGGCGAACAATGCATCGTCGGTG
>CAIXME010000221.1 GCA_903920425.1 uncultured Pirellula sp.
AAAGATCCCGATCGTTGATCTGAGCGCGGCTCGCTACATTCCTGGAATCCCATGGGCAGAAACCGACGACGACGCCATCACGCGATTGGCGATCGAGCATTTCATGGAACGTGGTTTTTCGCAGATGGCCTATTGCGGTGACCCTGGATTTGAGTGGTCCGGACGTCGATGCAAGTCGTTTCGGGAACACGCTCGCTCTCGGGGACTTGTTTCCTATGAATTTGCAACTTCGCATCGCTATGATTCGGAATACTCCGTGGATGCTGAAAAAGCCAAACTGTCGAAGTGGCTGCAGACATTGCCCAGGCCCATCGCCATCATGGCTTGCTACGATCTCCAAGCACGATTGATCGTGGATGTTTGTCGGGAAATGTCGATCTCGGTTCCAGAAGAGATTGCTGTGCTGGGGGTGGACAACGATCGGCTTCTTTGCGAATTCGCAACCCCGCCTTTATCCAGCATCATTCCCGACACGAAAAGGACAGGGTTTGAGGCGGCGATGCTTTTGGACAAGATGATATCGGGCGAACCTGTTCAGACCGAACGGTTGCTGACACGACCACTCGGCGTTTGCACGCGTCAATCCACGGATATCTTGGCAATCGAAGACCGCGAGATCGCAGTCGCAATGCAATACATTCGGGAGCATGCAAACCACAACATTCGCATTTCCGATGTACTTCGGCAAGTCTCCCTGTCACGCCGTGTCTTTGAAGCCCGCTTTCAAAAAGCACTTGGCCGCACTCCGCACGAAGAGATCCAACGGCTTCGCATCAATCGCGTGAAACAATTGTTGGCGCAACCCGAACTCACCATCGCCGAGATCGCCAAACTGGCCGGCTACGAGCATGCAGAATACATGGCGGCGGCGTTCAAACGGGAGACGGGAAAGAGCCCTTCAGAAATGCGACGTTGGATCGCACAGGAAGTTTCTTGACGTTCGTTATGCGTCGGAAACGATCCTATTCCTATTCGTCTGAGCTCGCATCAGTGTTCTTATCTGCTGGTGGCTGCGTGGCCCCGTTATCGTTTTGCCGCGAAGTATTGCTTTTCGATTGCAGGGATTTCATGGCTCGCGTGAGAATGCGATCGAATGCCGATGCAAAGGCTGCGCGATCTTTGGCGCTGTACGGTTGAGGGCCCGAAAACTCCATACCCGCACCGCGGGCTGCATCAAAGAAATCACGTGCAGCTAGTCGACCAGCTACATTGCGATCGTCGTACACTTGCCCGCGCGGATCAACGACATAGACTCGCTTTTCCACCAATTGAGCTGCAAGTGGAATATCAGCCGTGATGGCGATATCCCCGGTTTCGGAATGATCGACGATGTATTTGTCTGCAACATTCGCACCGTCTCGAACGGTAACGCATGAAATCAACGAGCTAGAGGGAGGGAGCCAAATAGATTGATTGGCAACCAGGATTACCGGCAACTTGAGACGGGACGACGCTTTGAAAACCAGTTCCTTTACCTCTCTGGGGGCAGCATCCGCGTCGATCCAAATGCGTAGTGTCGTGGATGCGTTCATTGCAGGCTGGTTTCCTGTCGGCCGTTGGATGATTTCCGTTTGGAGATCGCTTTCTGGAACACATAAAAAGCAAATGGGAGCAAAGTGATGATCGCTAGAATCATCGCCGGCAGGTCGCCGATGCTTTGCCAAAGCCCCCATCGCCCATCTGGAATCGGTTCTGCAATAATGAACCCTGGCTCCACACGAGGCAGAGCTCGCACCAAGCGACCATCACCATCGATCCAGGCTGAAATTCCAAGATTGGCGGCGACAAGCATCGGCCGACGATTTTCAACAGCTGCCAAAATCGCATTGTTCAAATGGTGATCAAGGATAGTCGAACCGCGAAACCAACCATCGTTGGTAACATTGACGAGAAGGTCCGGTGCAACACCTTGTTTATTCAGCTCTCGTATTTGAGAATACAGCAGATGCGGAATCACATTCTCAAAGCAAACGCTGGCCGAGAATATAGCACCGGAAGGCAATTTCCATGCCTTGCTCTCACGGCCGGAATCCAACTGGCCCATTCCGATTGACTTGAGCACACTAGGGAAACTGGAAAGGACCGGGATATACTCGCCGAACATTACCAAATGCCGTTTGGCGTAGTATTCGGCGTCGGCGGTCGATTCCGATGGAACCCAAAGAGCCGTGTTGTACATGCTCATTTCGCCTGAGCGCACTTTGAGGACGTCGGTTCCCAGCAAGAACTGCGGTTTGGAGCTCTTGAACGGTGCGTAGAGTAGTTTCAGTTTGATATCCATGCTGGATTCAACACTTTTCAGCCGCTGCGAGAACTCGACCGAATCGCCATCGAAATCGGAGGAAGGCTTATTGCTTTTGTCCCAATCAAGCCAAGGTACGCCACCACCAAAAGTGCTTTCGGGCCAGACGACCAAATCGACAACGCGATCACCTGCGACCCCTGCGGCGATGGCGGTTTGTTGTTCATAGCGTTGCCACCCTACTTTGATATCGTTTAAGTCGGCATCGAACATCGTGGGCATGTTGTCTTGGATCAGCAACACGCGAGCCAGGGGCTTGATCGGACTTTGCTCTTGCAGCCACTGGTCGTGTGATCGTAGCGACCAAACCGAAGCTGCGATCATGGCCAAAACGATCGTCAATTGCACTGCGATAGAGGTAACACGAAACTTGGCGTCCGATAATCCTTTGGGGTTGCTGGCGGTATTATCCGGACGGACCGAGGTGCGATAGAGAGCAGCCAACTGGTAGCATTGGTACAAAGTCGCTCCGCTGAACATTACGATGAAGCTCACGCCGTATGCACCGAAATGAGAAGCGATGGGCAGCATCCACGGCCAAGGTGTTTGGCTATGCCCGAGCATGCACGCCGCGAACCCGGTCGCAAAATAAGCGCGAATCCACTCGAACCCTACCCACGTTATGGCGGACGCTAGCGCTAGGGGAAAGCGAAATCGAATATGGAGCGATCGCGCCGCGGCGATGAACATCGGCAAATAGAATGCGAGATAGAACGAGAGTGCGATCCAGCCGCCGTAGAGAGGCCAAAACGCCAACCGAATCCCTTGCAACAAAGCAAGCCACATCGCAAAACCAGCCAACCAAACCATCACATAGTCACGGCGAGTCAGGGGACACCGTTTGGCAATGGCGGCAACCCCAAAGGCGGCAGCCAAATACGCGGCCCATGGCTGTTTCATAGGAGGCAATGACAACCAAAAACATAACGCTCCCATGCAGGCCAAAACCCCTGCCTTGTCCAGACGGTTCATGAATATTCCTTTATTTCAATGAGACTTGGCAAGCGTGTTTTAATCGATGCGTGCGGAAGCGATGGAGGCAAGAATATCGTCGTGATTGCAGTTTCGGACTTGTTCTACTTTGCCAATCATTTTGGGCAGAATGAAGTTAAGCTTGCCATGCTCGGTTTTTTTATCCAATTGCATTGCAGCAATCAATTGCTCTGACGGAACGCCGGAGAACTGGGTGGGTAAGTTTAGTTGCTTTAACAGCGACAATTGTCTCTCAGCGCACAGAGCTGGCCAAAGCTGCATTCGGGTCGCTAGATTGGCGGCCATGGTCATCCCGATCGCAATCGCTTCTCCGTGCAGATAGCGGCCATACGAGGTACATGCTTCGATTGCATGTCCAAAGGTATGTCCGTAGTTGAGAATCGCTCGAAGCCCCGTCGTCTCGCGTTCGTCTTGTGAAACAACATGCGCCTTGAGCTCACAGGAACGCTTCACGATATGTTCGACGGCGGATGGTGTTCGCTTTACGATGGCTGAAGCATTGGACTCGAGGTACGCGAAGAACGATTCGTCCAAGATGACGCCATACTTTACGACTTCGGCTAAGCCGCTCCAATACTCCCGATCGGGGAGCGAGTGGAGTGTACTGGTATCGATGCAAACAGCGTGAGGCTGCCAGAACGCTCCAATCATGTTTTTCGCTTCAGGCAAATTCACGCCGGTTTTGCCACCGACGCTACTGTCGACCATGGCCAGCAATGTTGTTGGTATTTGGACAAAGCGCAGGCCGCGAGTGTAGGACGCTGCTGCAAAGCCAGCCAAATCACCGACGACGCCACCTCCTACGGCTACCACGACGCTTTTGCGGTCGGCTTTTGCTTGGACCATGCCGCTCCAAAGTTCGGCAAGCATCCCGATGGATTTGCTGGACTCGCCGCTGGGAATGGTCAAAAGAGTAGTGCGTTTTCCAGCAGCCTGGAATAGAGAGACGATGTTCTTGTTTGCGAATTCCGCAAGCGTCGCATCGACCATCACAACGGAATGAGTCCAATCCGGGATCGCTACCGACGTCTTTTGGATCATGCTCTCCAGTTCGCTGGTTCCGATATAGATTGGGTAGCTTCTTTCGGCCAGCTCAACGTTTACTTGAATCATCAACTACTTGGCTCGATCTACTGCGAGTACAACACGGGAATGGCAAAGGTAATCGTGAAGAGTCTTTCGCCCCTTGAGCAATAAAGTCGTAGCCCAATCGATGGCTAGGAATAGAGCAAACGCCACTTGCAAAATTCGGCTCAACAAGTGGTCCGGACTAAAACTCGGATCAACGTAAATGACCAAGGGAACAAACCAGGCAAACGAATTTCGCAGCACCTCGCGTGTGACGAGCTGTTCTCGCCTTGGCCGCAGTCCGTTCTCCTCCACGATGCGCAATTGAAACAGATAACGCCCAATGGTCCGCCAACCTCGATAGATTAGCAACAAGTAAGTGGCAGGAACAATCAGCGACATAAAGGCAACGATAGGCGAAAGCCATTGGTAGTCGCGATAGGCATTGGTATTAAAGAGCAAGATGGCAAAGGCGAACGGGACGAAGAACAGCAACAACGCAAATTGATCGATCGCGTACGCCATTGTCCGCAATGCCACTCCTGCCGTGGTCGTCTTTACCGGTTCAATCAGCTTTAACGCATCGATCAAATCGTCGTACGTGGCGTATCGTGCGTCCGGCGCTTTGGCCAACAGCTTGCGAATCACGTCTGCAAATTCGCGGGGGATGGAGTTGGGCCAAACCGCAGGGAACTCAATGTCTGCGGTCAAGTGTGTTTCGAGCCGCTCGCGGAGCGTTACACCTTGCAATGCAAAGGGTAGTTTGCCGAACACAAGCTCAAAAAGCGTTACGCCCAACGCGTACATGTCGGACTGGACGCTGATCGGATTACCTCGAATCAACTCGGGAGCAACGTAGGCGGGAGTTCCCGATACCGAAGTATTCTGTTCCGGGTCGCTTTGGATGCGAGAGAGCCCGAAATCGGAGAGCTTAATGCGGCCCTCTCCTGCGATGAGCAAGTTAGCTGGTTTGATGTCTGCGTGTACGATTCCGAATTGCGACGCATGGCGCAACGCCGAAGCGACTTGGATTGCATACTGGATTGCGTCGGCATAAGGGATCGAGCCGTCCGATTTCATCTTTTCGGCAAGCGTAGGACCCGGCAGAAGCTCCATCGCAAGGAACGGCTCTTCGTCCTGCCGACCAACGTAGTAGATAGTAACCACGTTGGGGTGATTCAATCTCGCTTGTGCTACGGCTTCGCGAAGCAACATGGCGATGCGAGAATCGATACAGTGATTGGCGTTGCGCATTACCTTCACGGCAACATAGCGTTGGAGAGAAGTGTCCATCGCTCGGTATACGGCACCCATGCCGCCGGAGCCTAGCTTTCGATCGATGCGAAAGTGGCCATACAGTCGGTTCGGTAAAGGCTCATCGGATTCCAGTTCAAAATGATGAACATCGTCGCTGTCTTGGAAATTGGCGATGGAGACCGTTGCGCTCATCGCATTCTGGATAGCTTCGGGTTGAACAACGCGTTTGCATTGCCCACAAGCACCACCCACTTTGGGATCCACTTGGAATTCAAACCCGCAGACGCAATGGTACACCAGCCCAGGCCGACCGCGGCTTGGGTTGCTGGTTTTCAATTGTATTGTGTCTGAAGACTCCATCCGTCCAATTGTACATTCGTTGAGAGCCCTCGAAATCGCACGTAAAAACTTTCTCAACGCAAATTCCGACGATGACAGAGCTGACAACTAGGTTTTTTAGTCGCCAACGTTAATTCTTGACATGCTAGTTCCAGAATTATTGCACCTGCAGACCGAGGCGCACCGTCGGTGAATAGCACTTTGGACAGTCCATTTCCCGCGAAGAAACTCCTGCGAAACCTCCCGAATCGGAATCTGCCCGGCAAATGTGTTGGCACACCGGATTGGCGTCGATGAGCCTCTGAGTCGCGATGGGATTCGGTTTTCCATCAGCGAGTATTGCGAAAAGGGCGTTTCGCTTGGAATTTTTCCTGCCTTTTCTGCAAATCCAGGCGTCCAGCTCGATCCGTTGACCAGTCGTGTCACCGGCCTGGTGTCTTTTCTACGTGGACGCAGCGAACAGCTAATGCTAGCATTGCCGCTTGACGATAAGCAACTTTGTGAAACCGACCATGACGTCTTATTTACCAGAATTCGATGAGGGAACGGCATCGCCGCAGTCGGCCGCTTGCGTGCGCGAAGCGTGCTTGCCCAGCCGCCGATCGGATGATCCCCGGGCAGATGATCCCCGGGCAGATGATCGCGGAGCAAACGATCGCCACTGGGATGATCGCGGAGCAGATGGGCACCGATCGGGTGATCGCCCTGCGGGTTCCGCATCGAGTCACTCAGTCGAATCGCCTTCGAATCCGATGCGCACGCTTGAGCTTTTAGCTCGCCAGATACGGGATATGGAAACGGCGGGGCGGCCGGATCAGGAGCGTATAGGAACCGGTTGTCGCGCGATGGATCGTCATTTGCCCGGCAATGGCTATGCGCGAGGCAGTATGGTCGAGATGGTGCGCAATGGGAACGGAACGGGAGTCAGCACGTTAGCGATGCTGATCGCAAGGCAGGCCATGACCGACGGCAAATACTTGGTCGTCGTAGATCCACAGCGTCAATTTTATCCACCTGCGATGCGCTCGCTTGGGATCCCGCTGGAGCGCGTCATTGCCTTGCAACCGACCAACTATGCCGACTCGGTGTGGGGACTGGATCAAGTGTTGCGGTGTACGGCAGTTGGTGCGGTGGTAGTGGAAGCGGGCAATTGGGACGACCGTGTATCGCGTCGACTGCAGTTGGCATGCGAGCAAGGTGGTGGGCTTGGTATCGTCACACGTGATATACGATCACTGCGTGGACAGCCGAGTTGGGCGGACGTTCAATGGCGGGTAGGTTGCCTGCCACAATCCACTTCATCACGTTTGGATAGCGATGCGAGATTATTCCGTTTGGAGTTAACGCGATGCAACGGTGGACGCACGGGAGCGCGCATCACGGTGGGCATTGACTCGCGTGGGCAATGGATCGACGTATCAACTCATCAAGGAGCGGGTCATGAGCATGCGAGTGCTTTGCATTTGGCTGCCCAACTGGCCCAGCCAACGCGCCAACGCCGCGAAGCTGCGAGCTGATTCGAACGGCAGCACCCCAACGGTCGGCCCGATCGTTCTCCATGCGCGAGATGCGCGACGTGGTCGCGTCGTCGCTGCAGCCAATGCGACAGCACGCACCATGGGCGTATTGCCTCAAATGCCATTGAGCCAAGCCAGTACGCTATGCCCAGATGCGCATCTTGTCGAATACGATCCTCACTCTGACATTGAAGCACTATGCAGCATGGCCGAAGCGGCACAGTGCTTTAGCCCCATCGTCGGCATCGAGCAAATCGACCCTCAACCGTGGGCCGGACGATCCATTCACCAGCCACAAGCGATCCTGCTCAACGTCACTGGAATCGGTCCCCTTTTTGGCGGCGAGGAATCGCTTGCGCAAATCGTACACAACTGGATTGCAGATCAAGGGTACCTAGCGTCGATTGCAATCGCGAACCGTGTCGGAACCGCTTGGGCGATGGCCAATTTTGCACATCGTCAAAATCTCGCAACCGCCCTGATGTCGATAGAATCCCAATCTTCGACCGACGCAATTCCAAGCTTTCTTTCTATCCTGCCCCATCACGATGCGAACGAAACGGAAAATGAAATCGAAGCGAGAATCGCCATGTTTCCCCTAGCGATCGAATCACTGAGGCTCGATCTCGCAACCGTAACAAAACTGCACCGGCTAGGGATCAAGACGATCGGTCAATTGATGGAACTACCTCGCAATGGTTTGGCTTCCCGTTTCACTGACCAACTCTTGACCCGCATCGACCAAGCCTTAGGGGATCGAGAAGAACCCATTGTTTCATTGCATGCTGCTCCCGAGCTTGCTATCGAAGAGGTGCTTGAGCATCCCACTCCGGTAAGAGAAACCATCGACGCCATCATTTCGATTCAAATGAGACAACTGACCAAGTCGCTTGAATCGATCGGGCACGGGGCTTTGCGATTGGTATGTCGGATAGAGTTGGAACGCAACGCCATTCCGATCGAATCCGATATCGTTCACCAGAGCACCGATCCGAACCGCGTTGCACGGGTATTCCAGATCGGCCTCTATCAACCTTCTCATGACGCCGACCATTTGCTTTGGTTGCTGCGTGGTCAATTGGATGCACACTACTCGAAAGGGCCAAGTCACTTCTGGGCAAGGTCGATTGCTCTCCAAGCAACGCTCACATCCCCCGTCACTTGGCAGCAGAACGATTTGTTCGATCGCCACTCGGTCGTGCATCGCGATGCGATCGCAAAATTAGTTGACGTATTGAGTTCCAGAATGGGCCGTACAGCCGTGGTAGCTCCGACGGTTCATCGCGACCCTCAACCGGAACTCGCCTATTCGTGGCGTCCTCTGACCGGTTGGCGTAGCGACGGTATCCAACAGGACACCAAGCGTAAACTAGCCCGTGCGCCCAAGCGGGACTTTGCCACAACCCAAGGTATCGAAGCGAGTCCTGCGGACTTTTGGCGTCGCCCCATGCGAATGTTACAGCCACCCAAGGGTATCACCATCGAGCATACCAAAGACGATGGAGCACCATTACAAATCGAATACCAAAATGCAAAACAAAAAGTCCAAAGCGCAATAGGTCCAGAACGCATTGATACCGGTTGGTGGCAAGGTGTGACGCAACAACGGGATTACTACCGTATCGAATTATCGAACGGTGTTTGGCTTTGGATCTATCGCGATCGACGCAACCATCAATGGTTCCTACATGGCGAATTCGATTGAGTTCAGGTCTTGGGGGCTCTCTGGCATCCCGATTATCGCCTGCGTTTGTTTATACGAAACAACGGAACATGGTTCGAAACGTGTCCGGGCTGATTCAATGATGCGGTTCGGTGCTCGATTTGTGGTCTTTTGCTTGAATCCCTTCGGGATACGTGGGAGGTGGGGGGCGCTACCGGTGGTGTCGCTTCGCTCAACCACCGGCTACAGGCTTTAATCCCTATCGGGATTTTCAGAACCCATTCGCAGGATTCGGTATTTGAGACCTGGGGGAAGCAGATTTCATTCACTGGGGGCAGGCTTTGAGCCTTGCGTGATTTTCAGAACCCATTAGCCGGGTTCAGGTTTTGAGCCGTGCT
>CAIXME010000222.1 GCA_903920425.1 uncultured Pirellula sp.
CGCCAAGCCAAGTGGGGCCATCGAGCATAAAGGGGGAGTTCGATTACCCGCTGACTCATACGACTACTCTTTGCTATCGCGTTGGATCGCAAATGGAGCAGTTGGGATCCAATCAAAAGACCCAAAGCTACAGCACCTTGAGATATTGCCGTCAACGATCCGACTGACCAAAACCAGCGTGCAATCATTGACCGTACTCGCTCACTACGACAATGGCCGAACAGAAGACGTAACCAAATGGGCTAAATTCTCAGCAACCGACGAAGCGGTCGCGGTTGTAGATGAACATGGCACTGCACGGGTCGTCGGACCAGGCGAAGGAGCGGTCAATGCGTGGTTTGCAAGCCGGATTGTCACGGCACGCATCCGTGTGCCTTTTAATGACACCGCATCCGAGCCTGTTGGCCAGCTACCAATTGCGAACAAGATCGACCAATATGTTTCAACGCAACTTGCATCCTTAGGCCTATCAGCGTCAGAACGATGTTCCGATAGCGAGTTTATTCGGCGCAGCGCACTGGACGCGACAGGCTCGTTACCAACGGAACAGCAGGTACGCGAATTTCTAAGTGATACTCGGGAGGACAAAAGAAAGCGTTGGGTGGATTCGTTGCTCGAGAGCCCCGAGTATGTCGACTATTGGACTTATCGGTGGTCCGATTTGATGATGCTCAACAGCAATTTGCTCCGGGCTGACGGACTCAAATCGTACTACGGATGGATTCGCAATCACGTACAAAACAATACACCATGGGATCAATTTGCTCGCGAGATCGTGACGGCGAGGGGTGAAGCGCTCGATAATGGCGCGACGAATTTTTATGCAATCAATCAGGACCCGGAGAGCATGACAGAGAATATCTGCCAAGCGTTCCTGGGATTGTCCATTGGATGTGCAAAATGCCACAACCATCCCCTCGAAAAATGGACAAACGATCAATACTATTCCATGGCCAATATGTTCGCTCGCGTTCGTGCAAAAGGATGGGGCGGTGAGACTCGCGACGGCGATTCAGCCCGAACCGTGTTGGTGCTCGATCAAGGGGATCTTATCCAACCGCTTCGCGGGAAGCCTCAACCACCAGCGCCTCTGGATTCGCAACCGCTGGATATCAACGCAACGAGCGACAGACGCGAAGCGCTCGCGAATTGGCTTGTCGCGCCGGAGAACCCGTATTTTACACGGGCGATTGTCAATCGCATTTGGGCTGCACATTTTGGGGTGGGTATCGTAAATCCAGTTGACGATTTGCGAGCAAGTAATCCTGCAAGCAATCCAGAACTGATGAACGCGCTATGCGATCATCTAGTCGCATCCAAGTACAACCTCAAGGATCTGATAAAGCTGATTCTCAATTCAGAAACGTACCAACGCAGCAGCCTAACCTCCCCCGGTAACAACGAAGACAAAAAGTATTTCTCGCACTACTATCCCAAGCGACTCATGGCTGAGGTCATCCATGATTCGATCGTCAAAGTATCTACGATCCCAACCGAGTTCAATAAAGTATCCTTTCTGGGCGGAGACAAACGCGATACCAAGTTTTACAAAAAAGGAACGCTTGCGATCCAGTTATTCGATTCGAGCGTCGACAACAGCTTCCTCAAAACCTTTGGCAGAAATCAACGTCGCATCACTTGTGAATGCGAACGCAGTGATGAGCCCAGCATCATCCAAGTTCTCAACCTCAACAACGGCGACACGCTCAATTCAAAACTTACCGAGCCGGGAAGTGTCGTGGACCAATTGCTAGAGCAATTCCCGAATGATTTCCAAGGCCTGATCACCAGCGCCTATCTTCGTTGCGTGGCTCGTGAACCGTCGGCGTCAGAACTCACGCCGCTCATCGAGGAACTAAGCAACGCAGGGGAAGACCAACGCAGACTCGTAGTCGAAGACCTATTGTGGTGCTTAATGACTTCAAGAGAATTTTTGTTCAATCACTAACAGGGGCAACCATGAATTGGAATCGACGAGCTTTTTTGGCAACAACTGGCACTGGCGTTGCCGCGTTGACATTAGCCCCTACCTTTGCTGACTCAGGAAAGCGAAAACGCATTGCGTTTCTTGGCACCGAAGTTCGGCAACATTCCCACGCCCAACATTTCCTTGATCGCCATGCAATGGGGTACAACTTTGCAGGTGAGTGGCAGTCTCCGCGACTCGATATTGCATCGGTGTATATCGACCAATTCCCAGACGGCGACTTGGCCAAGCCTCGCATGGAAAAGTATAAGCTGAACGCGTACCAGTCGATCGAAGAAGCGTTAACGTTGGGTACATCTAAGCTGGCCGTCGACGGCGTGGTCATCATCGCCGAACACGGCGATTATCCCGTAAACGAAAAAGGTCAAAAGCGTTACCCTCGCTATGACTGGTTCAAAAAAGTAGTCAAGGTGTTCGAAGACTCTGGCCGTAGCGTTCCCGTTTTCAATGACAAACACTTGTCCACCAATTGGGACGAGTGCAAAGAGATGGTGGACGATTCGGTTCGATTGGGATTTGCATTCCTAGCTGGTTCATCGTTGCCGGTAACCTGGCGAATGCCAGCCACGGAAATTGAACTAAACACTCCGATGCTAGAAAGCGTTTGCGTCTGCTATGGAGGTGTCGACAGTTACGACATACACGGCTTGGAAACGGCGCAATGCATGTCCGAGCGACGCAGGGGTGGTGAAGCCGGTGTAAAGAGTGTAATTGCGATCAAGGGTGATCGGGTATGGAGCGTGCTGGAGACATCGGAACGCGAGCATACTCGGCGATTGATTGTTTCCGCACTGACGCGGAGCCACAATTTACCGGTGGATGGAGGGTACCCTACCGATCCCATCTCTTTCGAATGGGCAAAGAAGACGTTTGGTGGCAAC
>CAIXME010000223.1 GCA_903920425.1 uncultured Pirellula sp.
AATGCGGTGGGAAACTGTTTGGACTCTCGCTGGATGACAATGAGGGTGCGGCGGTTCGGACCTGCGTTGGTTGCAAGACCGAACATGCCATTGGCGACAGCGACGAGTTTCTGGAGGAGGCGGAACTGGAGGAATGTGCCTGTCCTTGTGGCGGCGAGGCGTTTGAGATCACCATCGGGGTGTCACTATACGAAGACAGTGAAGATGTTCGCTGGCTTTACCTCGGTTGCCGCTGTCCGAAGTGCGGGCTCACGGCGGTTTACGGCGATTGGAAGAACGAGTTCAATGGCTATAAAGAGTTACTCAAGCGGGTATAGTTGTAACGCCGAACCATGCGATGCACCCACGTCGCCGGTCGACCGCAATTTCGAATCATAGTTTTCTTGCGGCGACTGGGTGATCGCCAACGTTAATTGGATGAAACTATGGACACCAACAAACTGGCAGGACTAATCGAGTCGCTTCCCGGAACTGATCTGATAATCGAAGCGGCTCGTTACCAGGATTCGTCGGGTGCTGCACTTTCGCCGGACTTTGAATTCATCGATAACGGTGATGAGGCAGCATTATGTTGGTTCGATTCAGACGCGGTTGCAGCTCAAAACTTTATCCCATTCGCGCAATCGCATGATGGTGGATTGTTCGCGTTTTGGAATTGCAAAACCAAATCACCAATTGTGTATCTTGCGTCCGAATGTGAAGGCACTCGCGTAATCGCTCGAACCACATTTGAGCTGCTTTCTATCGTCGCCTTCGGTAGCGATGACTATGCGCTTGATATCGCATATACTGACCAAGGCGAAGAATGGTCTGGTCCCGAATACATTCCGGAGTCATTGAGCCATTTTCGCGACTGGCTCAAGACTGAGCTAAAAATTATGCCTACAGATTCACCGCTTAACGCAATCAAGGAGTCGATGGCGCAGTCTCCAGACCTCATGGACTGGATTCGTGCATGGCAAAATCGCAAGTACGGACAAGAAGCCAATTAACAAAATGTTGGACCGAAGCCCCCGACAGTCCGTTTCGATATGGTTGCCGATTTGGCGGGGGCTCGGTCAACATTGACGTTCGCCAACAAACCGATGACATTTCCCGACGTGAATCCATACACCCCGAGCCGTGTTGCTGACCGAAGCAATCGTCAGGCCCATGCAGTGCAACGCTGGCCTTGGATTGTTACCTTGTGCGCGAGCAGCTACTTCGCCGTCAGTGCGTTGACTCTTCCGTTTGCGAACACCATTTGGTTTGGTGAATTGCCGCCTCTTGCGCTTATTCAGCTCCCAAAGTCATTTCTGAAATCCGCCGTTCATGAGATATTGATGTTCGTAATTGAGTCGGTCGGCATGTCGCGAGGTTCTTTCTCGCCCGACTACATCGCAACGCATGACTGGGCAATGGGCGTAATGACCGCTGCACCTGCACTCTTGCTGGTTGCTGCTTTCCTGCTTCTGCGACGTGTGTCATGTCGCGGCAAGTTGATCGCCATAGTCTTGATCAGCGCAACAATTGACGGGATAGTAACATTCTGGTTCGATAACGCCTTCAACCTGAAGCTGTTCAATGCGTCCTATTTCTGAGATCACCAGCCGTTCAACGGAAAGCGGCGAACCATCGCATGCACGGGAGCGGCGGTGGCCAGCCGATTTACAAATCAACGTCAACTCCCGCCGCCCCGTGATGTGGGTTGTTACCCAATTGAGATGACTGTGAGAATTGAACAGTTGCCGTACTTGCCGAGTACTCGGGACAATGTCGTAAACCTCGACGACGATAAAGGCACAACTACCGCTGAAGGTTGCGTCTTACGATGCTGGATTGACGACAAACATTGTTGGATCGCAAATGCCAAACCCGGCAATGGCTATGCAACATCGATTACCCACTGGCCGTACGCTAATGCATACATTTTGATCGCTCGCGGCGCTGTATACTTGATCCGCCCTGATCATGCACATTCATGGCGTTACTACGGTGATCTAGGAATTTCCGTTTACATAGCTCAGGACCCTAAGCACGCATTTATTGCCACCTACACGGATGTGA
>CAIXME010000224.1 GCA_903920425.1 uncultured Pirellula sp.
CTAACGCTTGCTCAACTTGGTCGAGGCTCGCCCACGGGCGTGGCTGTCTACCAGCACAGAGCCTTTCCCAAAAAGTACCACGACGCGGTGTTTGTGCTGGATTGGACCTTTGGCCGAGTGTTGGCCGTCTATCCATCCGCCAACTTGGATGCATCGCAACGCATCGAAAACAAGGTTCCGGCAGAAGTCTTCATGCAACCCAGCGGCACTGCTGGATTTGCGCCGACTGATCTGTGCGTGTGCCCCGACGGCAGCTTGTTGATATGCGTAGGTGGTCGAGGGACATCGGGCTCGATCTATCGTGTCTTCGCAAAAGGTGAAACTGCCTCGATCGGCGCCGTACCCTTGTATTCCGACGCGGTTGCTAAAGGTGCCCTAGAAAAAGAGCAAGCAAATCTCCTGTCTCAATTGCTAACAGCCAACAATCCATTTGATAGCTGGTCCGAGACGCAGTGGCTACCTTTGGTCGAAAAAGTGGGCGTCAAAGCCTTGCTCGAAACCATGTCTGGCTCGCTGCCCATGAACGCAGATCCAGAGGTCGTGGCTGCAGCTAAACTCCGTTGTGCCCACGTTCTAACGCGTGCCAATGCGTCGATTCCTTTCTCGAGTATTCAGAATGCACTGACCTCCGGTTCTGCCAGCACACGCGCAGCTGCGTGGTGGCTGATGGGGCGTGGAAACGTCGTCTTGAAACCCAACGACGCAAAATGGATCGCGTCGGTGGCCGCTGCGGATTTCGGCGCCACCGAATTCAACCCCAACCCGAGTGACCGCACAAACTGGGAAGCGCATCTCGGTTTTGCTGACGAACGCTTGCGATGGGAAGCGTACGGGCTTCGGAAATGGAGCTGCGCGGGGGCTATGAGCCGGACGGTTAGCGACAGCGATGCGGGGAATGCTCTGCGACGAACATGGTTGTGGGCGTTGTCTCGGTCGGGCTCCCCATTAGCCGTAAAAAACGATCGCAATAAGTTGGACTACCTCGTCGCTAAAAATCTATTCGGTGGTGCGACAAACAGTATCGACCTGCCATTGCTCGATGCACTGGCGACATGGGTGCCTAAAACCCAAACCCAATGGACAACACGAGACGAGCTGGAATTTTTGACTGTCCTGCAATCGTCGCTCGGTGAACGCCGTTTTTCCTTGCCGCAACAGCTCGATCCGCCTAATCCTGACGTTCTCGATGGGTATAGAGGATTGAGCTCGGCTCGCCTGCCCGAAAACGTCCGTACTGCTTGGATTGGATGGGCCGTCTATTTCGCCAAGCGCGCGGTGGAGAATGATCGACCTCTCGTGGTGCTGGAGGCCACACGAACGTTGTCGATGTTGGAGCCAAAGGACAAGGAATCGTTGGCTTTATTGCTCGAGCAGATCACCGACAAAAGTCATCCGACTTCGGATATCCATTGGTTGTGCTGTTCTGCGAACTGCAGCAGTCCGCGTACCATCGAGATGACCCGGCGCACGGCAAACGCACTGACGAATATCGTCCGTAAAGTCAAGGATCGGGGCCTTTACACCGACAATCAATGGCCCATCCGTTTGCAACAATTGGTCGCTGCATTGTTGAAGCGAGACCCCGCGTTAGGCAAGGCTTTCGTTGAGCTCCCCGTTCCGTGCTGCCCTGAAGATCTCGTTTTGCTATCCGCTTTTCCAGTCGATATTCAAGCAAACGCCAAAAAGAAAATGCGAGAGCATTTACTCTCAAGCAAGCCTGAGGAATGGTCGCAAGCCATTTTGCGATATGCGGGACAACTCGGCATCGACGACAGTTTTGCCTCCGCGATTCGAATCGCCTGTTCCTCAAATCCATCCATTCGACCAATTGGCATTGAACTGCTTGCTACCCTTGGAAAGGGAGAGGATTACCTGCTTTTCTTAGAGACATTGGAGTCCGCGGACCGCAACCAATGGCCATCAGGATGGAAGGGAATCAGCGGACTGTCCATCGAGTCCCCCGACCGAGAATGGAACGCGATTGCCCCTATCGTTTCAGCGGTAATCAACACCAACATTGCCTTGCCTAAAGCCGCCGTGTTGGCCAGGGCACGATCCATTGCTGCAAAACGGAAGTTTCCACCAGCCCCCTCGACCGAGCTGTGGGCCGACTGGGAACGTTACTTCAGCGAGACGTTGGATCCAGAATCGTTCGCCAAGCTCGGCAAGCCAGCCAGCAGTTTAGACTGGCGAACCCTGTTGCAAGC
>CAIXME010000225.1 GCA_903920425.1 uncultured Pirellula sp.
ATCCACGATTTTACTCAAGTACTCAAGCGGCGTTGGCCTGGTGCCAGTGTCCTCATCATTCCTGCTCGCGTTCAGGGGGAAGGTGCAGCAAACGAAATCGCCAGTGGAATCCGCGTCGCAGAACGATTGGTGCCAGCCCTCGATGTGTTGGTAGTTGGACGCGGTGGTGGCTCGTTGGAAGATCTATGGTGCTTTAACGAAGAGGTCGTGGTGCGGGCCGTTGCAGCATGCTCCATCCCAACCATTTCCGCTGTCGGTCACGAAATCGATATCACGTTGTGCGATCTTGCGGCAGACGTCCGAGCGCTCACTCCGTCGGAAGCAGCCGAACGGGTTGCTCCCAGTCGAGATGAGATCCTTGATTGGCTGGCGGCGGTTCAACGACGCGTCGATACGTTGATGTTGAATCGATTGCATCAAGCTGAATCCAAATTGGAGTCCATCCTGAGTCGCCCGATTTTCAAATCACCCGAACGAAGCTTGGAAACGCCCATGCAGCGTTTGGACGATATGCATCAAGCGGTAGATATGGCCATGGACGACTTCATTCAAGCCAGATCGGAACTGCTTGCCAGGAATGCGAGCGTACTCGAAGCGATGAGCCCTCTGAAGACGCTGGCTCGCGGCTACTCGGTGACACTCGATGCAGAATCTGGCAAAGTCATCCAGAAGGCGCAGCAGGTTCAAGTTGGGCAGCAACTAAAAACAAAATTGGCTAAAGGTGAGTTGCTGAGTACGGTAACTCAGGTTTCGTAGAAGCTGCAATCAAAGTATTCAATTGGGCTGTATGCTTGCCTACGCAGCCACACGTTGTGCGAGCGAACTCTTTAGTTCGGTTGTCATTTCTTGATTGAGTATCCGTTCCAACCGTTGCAGGGCGGTGGCTGCTAACACACCGTCGATGACGCGGTGATCACAGATTAGCGATACATCGCATTCGTGGTCGGAGTTGATTTGGCCGAACGCGAGGCTGGTGGTGGTGATCAGAGGATGGTGTAGATTCAACGCTCCTTGACCGCCTAGGCTCGAAATGCTGAACGTACCAACGTGCTTTGCTCGTTTTCTGCCCGAGCATCGCATGACCCACCACCAAACGAACCGGCGAAGCAATGCGTTTCGGTTCTCCATGATGAGGCCTTCGCGGTACGCTTGGGCCAGCGGAGCTTTGCAAAACATGTCGAGTTGATTTTGCAGTTCGATCAAGGATGTCGATTCTGCATTGCACCAACGTCCCCAAATCAATCGCTCTCGTCCGCTGTCATCGGGGCGATGTATGGAAATAGAAGCGACCGAGTGTGGGTGGCAATAAAGGTGTTTTCGCGGGTAGCTAACGAACAGCTCACGCAGTTCTGGCATCTGTTGGCAGACCATAGCATATGCCTTGCCAAACAGCGTCGTCCAACCAATACGGTATTCACTGTTTTGTCTTGCAACGACCAGGTCGCTCAGTTGCATACGTCGTAAGACTGGAAAGCTAGGTGTTGCTTGTCCGTAACGAAGGATGTCGAGAATGGTTTCCCGATGCGCGGGAAAGGAACGGCGAGTTCCCTTTTTGGATGAGCTTGGTGGTGAAACGTTCATGAACAAGTCTCTGGGAAATCTTGTGACCGGGGCGAGTCGTCCAGGCTCGAAGCGTGAGCTTTGAAGTTGCGAATTCTGTATTTAGGGCCGAAGGCTCGGCTCATCGTCAGCCGGTGCCGTGAGGCACCGGACTTCTGTTCTCAAGGATTTCAGGTCTAGTTATCGCAACGTCGAAAAGCGTAAACGAGCGACTCCGGGGCGGCAAACCTGGTAATGCGAAACGCAGGGACTGGCTAGAGGTATGTTGCTTAAACATTCCTATGCACCAAAGCGCAATTGCAGGATGATTTTCACCGTCCTGCAATTGTCTTGATTCCCATCAACACCGATCGGTATCGATCGATGTCGATTGGTGTTCGCCTATTTGCTTTGCTTGAGGCTCGCGGCCGCAGCTTGGGCAGCTTGTACCTGCTGGGTACCGGCTTGGCTCTTCTTAGGATCTAGGAAGTTGGCGATTTCGCTGCTCTCGATCAACTTGGTCAAGTGTGCGTCCATGGCGACTCGCTGTTTCTTTTCCAAGATATCTTTGTACAGTTCGTCTTTAACTGCGTTGAAATCCGAGGTGACCGGTGTTGTCGTACCTTGGCACTTCAAGATGACGTATTGTCCGCCTACTTCGACGATCCCCGACAAGTCGCCAGGTTTGAGATCGAACGCGGCTTTTTCGAGGTTGGGTTGACCACTATAGCGACGCAATGGCGGAACCTTGCCAAAGTTGCTCTTGGAGCTGGGTTCTACGGAGTATTGGTTAGCCAATTCGCCAAAGAACTGTTCGGAGTTGTTACCACGAGCCATCTCCCAGACCGATTGTGCCGTTCTTTGGTTGCTCAGCACGATCGCAAGCACTTCTGCACGCGGTCCATAGTTGGACTCAAACGCTTTGCGCATGTCCTCGTCGGTAACTTGGACTTTGCCTTGGATTAGTTTCTTGAGGGCGACGGTCGGCCAAATGGCGTCGTGTATGTAGACTTCCATCGAAACGCCATCTTCGGCCAAGATGTGTTTCATCCACTCTTGGATGTTCGGTGTACCATCTTGATTGAGGAACCCAAAGTAGTCCGCAGCGCGAGCGATTTCTGCATCGATATCGGCTTGCGTTACTTGCAAGCTCGCCTTGGACAATGCATCTTCGATCAATTTGCGATTGATTTCGCCTTCGAGGATTTGCTTGCCATGTCGCTTGACGCATGCTTTGTCGAATTGCTCCATCGGTACCGCTTGGCGGTTCACGATCGCAGCCACGTCTGGGTATTGAGCTTCCAGATCGCGATTGCCATGGACAATCGTTACGTTGCTGGAGCTGCGAAGTGTCGAGTAGACGGTTTCGGCCATCCCTCGCAGTTTACGATCTTCGAGTTCTACTCGGATACGATTTTGGATTTCCTGCATCTGTGGGCCTGCAGGAGTTTGGGGCGGCAAGTGCTTTACGCATTGCAGAATGACATTCACTTCACCGGCGTTAAAGATTTCTGAGATTTGATCCGGTTGTAGTCCGAACGCAATCTTTTCCAGTTCGTCGTCACCCATGTACTTGCGAATCGGTGGCAAGAGACCTTCCACGCTGGCGCTGGAAGCGTCTTCGCTGTTATCTCTCGCTAACGTCTTAAAGGACTCTGGCTTGGCCAATGCTTGTTGGCGGATTCCAGCAAGCTTTTTGGCATCCTTGCATGCGATCATGCGAACTTGGACCTTGGCTCCGAATTCGCTTTGGAATGCTCTATCAATTTCTTCTGGCGATACAGCAATTTTGTCTTTGGAGAGTCCACGCAAAGCGAGCATGGGCCAAATGATGTCGGATGCATATTGATCCGGCGAGATGTTGCGCTCGTCGTTGATGAGTTTGAGGTACATCGAGGTCGACAGATTGAACTTGCTGGCAGTCCGTGCAATTTCGTCGTCGATGTCTTTTGGTGTAACGGTTACATTCTGAGCTTGGCACGCTTGCAGAATCAACGTTTTGTTAACGAGGTCTTCGAGA
>CAIXME010000226.1 GCA_903920425.1 uncultured Pirellula sp.
GTACGAGTATCCAATCCGTGCACCGGAAGGAAAAGGCCGAGACCGTATCTTGATCTTCGAAGATACCAATGGAGACGGCACACTCGATAGCCGTAAGGTCTTCGCAGAAGGATTGAATTTGATCAGTGGTATGGAAGTTGGATTTGGGGGCGTCTGGGTTGGAGCTGCACCCTATTTCATGTTCATCGCCGACGCGAACAAGGATGACGTCGCGGACGGTGCTCCCACTATTTTGCTAGATGGATGGGGACTGCAAGACACCCACGAGACGCTCAACACTTTCAATTGGGGGCCGGACGGTTGGCTCTATGGTTGCCACGGCGTTTTCACTCATTCCAAGGTTGGTAAGCCTGGTACGCCAGATCAAGATCGTCAACCGATCAATGCAGGTGTATGGCGTTATCACCCAACTCGCCACGTTTTTGAAGTCTTCTCGCACGGAACAAGCAACCCGTGGGGTGTTGATTTCAATGACCGAGGGCAAGCGTTCATCACGTCGTGCGTTATCCCTCACTTGTACCACATGATTCAAGGTGCACGTTACGAACGCCAAGCGGGACAACACTTTAACCCATACACCTACGACGATATCAAAACCATCGCGGATCACCGACATTATGTTGGTGCTAACCCACACGCAGGTAACGGCAAATCCGACGCAGCGGGGGGCGGCCATGCTCACGCGGGTGCGATGATCTACCTAGGCGATGCCTGGCCCAAAGAGTATCGCGATCGTCTTTTTATGAACAACATTCACGGCCAACGATTGAATGTCGATGTGCCAAATGCTAATCGATCAGGGTACGTAGGAAGCCACGCACCGGACTTTCTATTGACTGGCGATAAAGCTTCACAGATCCTAAACCTTCGGTACGGTCCAGACGGCCAAGCGTGGATGATCGACTGGTACGATATGCAAGCGTGCCATTTGACCGACCCAGGACGGCATGACCGCAGCAACGGACGTATCTATAAGATTGCTTACGGAGTGAACAAAGCGACGAAGGTAGATCTGGCTAAAATGTCCGATTCGCAATTGGTCAAAAACATGTTGCACCAAAACGAATGGTATGTGCGACAAAGCCGCCGCCTGTTGCAGGAACGTGCCGCAGTAGGAAAAGTGGATCCCGCAGCCATCGCTGAACTCAAGAAAATGGCGATTGGTGAAGCGGATGAGTCACGCCGTCTTCGAGCAACCTGGACTCTGAGCGCAATAGAATCGTTGGATCGCGAGACATGCACTCAATTGCTTGCGGACAAAAGTGAATACGTGAGAGCGTGGGCAATCCAATTGGGATTGGATATGCCATCCGCCAAGGTTCGCACTCAGGGACTTGGTACTCCGGTTTCCCCGGAGCGACTGACACAAATGGCAGCCACAGACCCGTCCCCGGTCGTACGGCTTTATTTGGCATCTGCAGCGCAACGATTGCCGTTGGAACAACGATGGTCTCTCCTGACCGCTTTGCTAACGCACGCAGAAGATGCGACGGATCATAATTTGCCTTTGATGTATTGGTACGCAGCGGAACCGCTCGCGGCCGTTGATCCTGAGCGCGCGTTGGCTCTGGGGTTATCCGCTTCCAAAACCATTCCTTTGATTCGCGACTACATGCTGCGACGAATCGGGGCTTCCTCTAGCGAATCAGCAATTGCAACGCTGGTGGGTGGGTTGAGCAAAGCCGAGACTGAAGAGTTGCAGCTGTCGTATCTCGATGCGATCCGCACATCGTTGGCTGGTCAGCGTCGTGTGGATCCGCCGGCACAATGGGATGCGGTCTTCGCAAAACTTAGTACCGGTTCGGCTAAAGTGAAACTGCAATCGCAATCGCTGGGCGTAACATTTGGTAGTGAGTCCGCGCTCGCAGCGGTTCGCAAATTGGTGGAATCGGAAAAGGAGACTGCTGAGACGCGTGTTGCGGCGTTGGGTTCGTTGCTCGGTGCGAAGGATCCTAAACTGGCACCCGTGCTGCAAAAACTGTTGAACGACAAAGCCATGCGTAGCGCTGCGTTGTCCGGATTGGCTCAATACTCTGACCCAAAGACAGCAACCAGTATCTTGTCCGTCTACCAAGACCTATCGCAATCCGATCGGAGAGTAGCACTCGGAACGTTGGCATCGAGAGCCGACGACGCGATTGCGATGCTGCAAGCTGTAGAGGCAAAGAAGATCGCTTCGGCCGATTTGAGTGCCGATCTGGTCCGTCAGTTGGAGTACCTCAAGAACGACAGTGTCAATCAGATACTGGCCAAAACGTGGGGAACGGTGCGAGAAACCCCGGCTGAGAAAGCAAAGCTGATCGAAGAGTACAAAGATCTGATTACGTCGAAAAAGGGGCCCAAGCCGGACGTTTCACTGGGCCGTGCCGTCTTTGCAAAGACGTGCCAACAATGCCACGTGTTGTTTGCTACCGGAGGGCAAATTGGTCCGGAGTTGACGGGTTCGAACCGAGCCAATTTGGATTATCTCTTGAGCAATATTGTGGATCCGAGTTCCGTCATGGCAAAAGAATACCAGCCGACGATTGTTTTGACAGAAGGCCGGACGATCACCGGGCTTGTTAAAGCGGAGGACGCCAAGACCATCACGATCCAAACCGCCACGGCGGTCGAGATTATACCGAAGGATGAGATTGAAGAACGAAAATTGAGCGACAAGTCGATGATGCCTGACGATCAGTTGCGTCAGTTCTCGCCTCATGAAGTTCGATCGCTGGTGGCTTATTTGGCCAGTGATCGGCAGGTGCCATTGATGGCGACGAGTACGAATGCCGCAGAGTTTTTTAACGCCAAGGATTTGGCAATGTGGCGTGGTGACGCGAAACTTTGGAGTGTTGAGAATGGCGAGTTGGTTGGGAAGTCGACGGGGTTGGCCCATAATGACTTTTTGATCAGCGACATGTCGGTAGAGGATTTCCATTTGACAGTCGAAGTCAAGTTGGTTGGCAACGCGGGGAACAGTGGTATCCAGTTCCGTAGTCAACCTACAGAGGAAGGAATCAAAGGGTATCAAGCGGACATCGGTGCAGGCTGGTGGGGTAAATTGTATGAGGAAGAGGGCAGAGCGCTACTCTGGGACAAGTCCGGAGAAGAGCATGTGAAGTTGAATGAGTGGAACAAGTACGAGGTCAAGGCGCAGGGCAATCGGATCCAGACATGGATTAATGGGCACTTGTGTGTTGATCTTGACGATCCGAAGGGGGCAAAGCGAGGCATCATAGCTCTGCAATTGCATTCAGGAGAAGCGACAGAAGTCCGCTTCAAGAACATGCAACTCCAAGTGCTAGAGAGCAAATAACCAATCGAGCGGTTCAAGGTAGTCGTTCGCGTATCTTCGCCCCCAGTCGGCTTGACCGACTGGAGCGTGAGGCTGCCAAGCTAGAAAGTCGGTAGTCTCGTGTAAAGGCTCCCAGACGGGCTTGTCCCGTCTGAAGCCACAGGTTCCTCGGCTAGCTAGGAAACCTGATTCACCAGACGGGGCAAGCCCGTCGGGGTCTGCTCGTCGGGACGAGGCATAGCCTCGCGTTTGTTGTAGCCAGCGAGCCTTGGGCTCCGATGGGAGCAAGCCCATCGGGGGCCAATTGCGTTGCTTCGCCGCAATGGAGCTCCAAAACTTGCTGGTCTGATTCTTGGTGATTTAATGCTAAAACACTACATCGCCACCCATGTGTTGGCTCTACCTCATCCTTGCGAGAGAAACAATACGATCGTCATATTGCGAATGCTCGTCCGGGTCTGCTAGACTGCAGCTCGATATTGCGAATCGCACCATATCCGCAAATGTCACACTTGGCGAAGCGACTTATTCCCAACACATCCTCCGTTTCTTCCGTTTCGCTTGGCGCCACTTGAGATGGATAACTATCAGATCTTCTTGAGAGGAATGCTACTTGGACCCTAACCCGTACTCTAGCGTAGAGTCGAATACGCCAATCGAAGTCGCTCGTCCCGCTCCGTCTGAGTCGTTGATGTGGTTTGCGGTGACTGGGTTTGTAATCCTGTTTGCGGCGCAAGCGATTGGGCTTGTAACGAATCGGATTGGTGGATCTGTCTTTCAGGTTTCCTTTGCGATGGCAATTCTGGCCGGGGCTTATTCATTTCTGGCAACCCTGCTCTACTTACTAGTAACGTTGTTGCTTCCTAGAGGAGCGACGATCACAACTCGAATCATTGCTGCGGTCGTGTTTTTCGGAGGAGTAGCAATGGCTAGTTTCATTGCCGAGCGAATTGGCCGATTAAGTTCGCCGGGAATCGTCGCCTTCCCCGTTGCGTTGGTGATGTTGGTCGCCACGGAGTTCTTGTTTCTTAAACATCGATACCGCAGAGCTTGATGGGGGGCTTGGCGTGCGCACGCCTCCTTGCTCTATCGCCACCGATATCCAGTACCATTTCAAAATCGAATTCAACTTATGACAAATAATGTTTCGCAGCCACATCCGTACTCCAAAGTGCTTACGGTCTCGTCGTATCTTTTTGCGGTGATCGGCGTTCTCGCAGGGATTGGAGTACTGGTCTTTCTGTTCTCAAATGAGGAGAGTCGCAAGGATTTGAAAATCGCCCTCATGTCACCGTTCTTGTTGGGCGGAGCTGGGTACATTTTTGGGATGAGCTTAGCATTCCTATTCGCTCCAGTCTCTTTTATCACTGGTGAGTCCGGTAAGAAGTGGATGGACATGGTAGGGACCAAGAGCGTAGTGGCGGCTCGTGCTGTTTGTGCAGTCGTTGCACTGCTCACAGCGGCTCTTTTTGGCATATTGCCTTGGGCTGCTGCTACCGGCAACTTTTGATATTCGACTGAATTTCAGGATGACATCGACCACTTTACCGTCGAGTGGCTCTTGGACATCCGATTTTGAACCGCGACCTTATTCCCGTCCATGAATACGCAACAGATTATTACGCATATCCAGGCTGGAGACCTTGAAGCAGTTTGCAATCTGCTCAAGGGCGATCCCGGTCTCGTGCATGCTCGTCAGGGGGACGATGAAGAAGATTGGACGACGCTGCAGTGTGCAGCGGCCAAGGGACATTTGGCTATCTGCAAACTGCTTGTCGATTGCGGCGCCGAAGTCTACACGAACCCGATGAGTACGTATCCGCCCGTCATGCATGCCGCTTGGAA
>CAIXME010000227.1 GCA_903920425.1 uncultured Pirellula sp.
CCCTGCAATCAAACAATGATTGATAATCACCCGACAGAGCTACTAACCTAGACGCGTTGCGCATCCAGCTCTCTCGATGCCCCTGCCGACTGAAACCCAATCTTGAGCTTCAAAAAATGCGATTCGAATAGATGGTACGAAAGATAAGCCGTTAACGTGATCAAACCAAACATGATAACCACATAGATCAGCCCATCCGCAATGGGGTGCATTTGCCAATAGCCCGCAAGAGTCGCAAAAGGCAATAAAACCACCATTGGCAATTGCACAACATACATGCCATAGCTGTACTTGCCCAAGAATCGCAAAACGGCATTCTCTGAACCTCGAACCAACATCGATCGCTTTGGACTAAGCAACACGATCGCCATGCACGCCATAAACAGGATGCGAACTAACAAAGCTGGAATTCCAAACGCCCTGCTTCCAAACAAGCCTATCGCGATCAATGTTACTAGTACAATAGCAGCGGCAATCGGAGCCCCCCTTCGAATTCGATCGTGAGTACCGGAACTGTGCATCAGCACCGCCAGCAGTGCTCCAATGCAAAGCGCGTCGATACGAAAAACGGTTAACACGTCGACCGCTACATCGAGACTCGGCACGGTCTCCGCTACGGCTCGCGCAATGGCAACACCGACGACCGTGAAGATGCAAAACCATCCCAGCCTTTTCGTTGCCAAAAAGAAAACAACAGCCGGCCACACCAAATAGAAATGCTCTTCAACAGCCAATGACCAAAAGTGGTCGAAAGGGCCAAAACACCATTCGTTAAGCCACGAGACTCTCACGTTGGACATATACGTCCACAGATAGAATTGCTCTTTACGAGCCATTTCAAACAATGGCCCCCCAAGCTGCTTGGGTATCAACCACAATCCGATCACTAGACTCAAGAAATACAGCGGGAATATTCGGAGAGAGCGTCTGATTATGAAGTTGCGAAAGTAGTTGGATTGGCTTTTCGAACGAATCAAAATGCCTGTGATCAAAAAGCCCGAAAGGACAAAGAACAGATCGACTCCGCGTCCACCTACCAAGGAAACCTTCTGCACCAATGCAATCACAGAATGACTGGCTGGATCAAGCTCCTTGAACAGCCGATACAAAGTGACCATGAGGATCGCCAAGCCTCGAATGCCATCGAGGGCTAAGCAGTGCGTCTCCGACGACCAGGCTGGACCATCCATATCCGCAGGCTTTTGTTTCATCGTCCACCGCTCGGTTCCTTGCGTCCCATACCGTATCTTTGGAAAGCTGGCTTCAACTCATTCTTACGATTTCGAGGAATCCGAAAACTGCAGCGTGTGAAAAAGCTCTCCAGCCTGACTTACAGGCCCACCGAACGGTTGGAGGTTCTTCATCATGAAGATCTCGTCGAGATATTCGGTATGCAAAGGTGACGACTCTCCACGCTGGGCACGCACAATCAACTCCAAGAAATTGGCGCCCGCCAAATGTGAAACGGGATAGCCGCCACCGAATCGCATGTTGAACTCGATCAAATAGAGTCGCCCATCTCGGTCAATCACATCGATATCGCAAGGGCCAATGATACGGGCTTTTTCACCTAACGAAAGCGCGGTATCAATGAGGTCCTGACGACGCGTGGTTATCGCTAGTTGCGTTTCTCCGTTTCGAGAAATCAGTTTGCGCCAAGCGCTAACGCTCATTACGCGGCCGTCCAAATCGCCGCATAGCTCAAGGTTAACTTCCTGTCCGACAATACGCTCCTGATAGATGTATTCTGTAGTGTCGCCTTTGGGCGGGAGAAGATCTTGCGGCGACTGAACAACACTAACCCCAACGCTTGCCGACCCATAGCGAGGCTTCCGGATCATTGGGAATGCGATCTCGCGAAGAGCCTCTTCCGGGTCGATGGTAGTAAAAGGAACAGTGACCCCGTGCTTCTTGGCCCAGTGAAACGTCGCTAGCTTGTCGTATCCAAACAATGCTGTTTCTTGACCAGGGAAGAAACACGATACACCTTGCTCAGTAAGCTCTTCGTGGATCGTAGACAATGCCGCTACATCTGGATCAGCAAAACTCAAAATGGCGTCAACATTGTGCGTCCGAACAAGCTCACGCACCTGAGTCAGGTAGCTTGGATCTTTGATCGATGGCAAAAGCACGGCCTGATCGCAGCTGGTAAAACCAGGTGCAAACATGTCGTTTCCCGTGCCGATGATGGTTACATTCGGATCCGCTTGCCGAAGATAATCGGCGATGTAACCCCGTTTTCCAATTGTTGAGAACAACCAAGTTACGTTCATTGACCGGCTCCGATGAAACTTCCCAGCGTGGGTCGCTGACGAATAATCTGTTGTGTATCCACAGAGTAGATTGCAGCAGGAGGAATGATGAATTGAGGAGAGAGACAGACCGAATAGGCACCGACGTTGGTTACATTCACCAAGTCGCCTAGTTGCGGCGTTTGCCCGGCAGGCAGGATGCCGATTTGGTCAATTTCCATGCATGTGCCCCCGTAGAGCCGAGTGGGCTCGAGGGTTGCCCCCACCGGTGCAGACGAGCTGCTTTTCGGTGGCAAACCAGGATCACGCTCTGCAATCAAATGGCAAGGCGGAAAAATGGTGGATCGCAAAGGATTGACGTCAAACAAAGAACCATCGCAGACAGCAATCTGGCCGCTGCCTCGCGATTTCACGCTAACAATGCGGGTAATGTAACTCATCGACGGAGCAAGAATAGCGATACCAGGCTCCAAGATTATCTTTGGGCCCTGAGCGCCAAACTTCTCAAGTGCGAATTTGCCAATGGTTTTCGCAAGCTCCTGAGGATCATCGATCGGATACGAAAGTTGTGCCGCGATCTCCGGCGGCGGAACGCTGCCTATGCCTCCGCCGATGTCGAGATACTCAGGCTTAATGCCAATTGCTTTGGCGACATTGCTGAGATTGTCGATGCGATCACAATACGATTGGGCATCACGGCGCGAAGAATGGTGCGTGTGCAAACCGATCACTTCCACCGATCGGTGCTGAATCAACTCTCGTATCTGAGCGAGCGCCGCAGGGTCTTCAAAATGGATTCCAAAGCGACTGACATTCCCATTCTTTAAAGTGGCAGCCGCTCTTAGACCGACCCGAAATGGCTTCGTAGTCGTACCGATCGCGATCGCAGCCTTGAGCTCGTCCACCGAGTCAAGATTCACATCGATCGCATTTTGATAACAGTCGGCTAAGTCTTGTTCGGATTTCACCGGCCCATTAAACAGTAGATTCTCTTTCTTGGCACCGTTCTGCTGGGCGAGCTCCATCTCATGCCGCGAGACAACTTCCAAACGGTAACCGTGAGCCAACACTTGACGCAGGACGTGAGCAAGGTAATTGGTTTTGACCGAATACGTAATTTCGGAATTCGGATAATGGACAGCAAGTCCATCGCGCAGCGTATCCATTGCCCCAAGGATTCGATGCGAGTCGAGTATATATAGCGGAGTGCCGTGTTCGGAGGCGAGTGCTTTGAGTTCCGCAGGGGACGCCAGCATAAGTTGCTCTAAAAAGGGTTGGGGCAGTATTAGAAACGGACACATGCCTGACTGGTAGTCTAGCTCCAAGAATGACCTCAGGCAAACAGACTAAATTCACCTCTTGGTCACTGGTCGGAAAGGGCGTTGGTGCCAGCCCTCCAATCGTGCTAATCGGTCCACTTCAGCAGTCTACGCATTACCGTTTAGATTCGAAGTCAATCAGTACAACCAGCCTACTCTCACTCCATCGACACGCTATGGGCAGCACTGTTAGAAAAACATGTTTCAAACGTTCATCATGGTCAACAACATGATGCCCAAAGCCAACATCGCAGGATGCGAAAAGGAAACATACATGGATGCCCTCTCCTCGACTTCGGCTGCGACACGTCTCTAAGGCAAAAGCATAAAAAACCAACGTTTTTGCAAGTGAAACGTGCCATTGCCTAATCTGAACCGGCAGTATGCACTCTCGATTGTCGGTCGTTCGCAGTGAATGGAATGACATCTGCATTCACCTAAGCAACTGAATCCAAGTCTCGATATTGGGCCAGTACTTTAGCTAGGCAAAAACTTCAGCGGATTTCCGCATGCCTCAATCGATCAAAACCCTACACAACACATTGTCCTCGCGTTTTGTTTTTTGTTAACCCAACTAGAATCGCCGCATGACTCCTGATTCCACACATCCTACGGGCTTCACAATCAACATGAATTCATTGCCTCAAACACATTCCAAGAAAAGCAGCAAACTAGCAAAGTGGCTTTGGCCATTCCGCTTTTTGAATGTGGCT
Source organism: uncultured Pirellula sp. (assembly GCA_903920425.1). Taxonomy (GTDB): domain Bacteria; phylum Planctomycetota; class Planctomycetia; order Pirellulales; family Pirellulaceae; genus JBKCUI01. Next base: position 4,285 of record CAIXME010000227.1, read on the forward strand.
TTAGGACATATTGCTGTGTTCGTGGTCGTTTATTGGACTGCCTTCCTCTTGCGGTTTGACTTTAACATCCCTGTCGAATTCTGGAGTGTGTTTTTGGCTACCCTGCCATGGGTGCTCATCGCCAAAGTTCCCGTGTTCTTCGCGACGAGCCACTTTCACAGCTGGTCACGACATATCGCGTTCTCCGATTTGGTATCCCTGGTTGGGGCAGCAATTTGTTCGCTAGCTTGCTTGGGTGTCGTAAACTGCTTTGCTACCACGTACTTCATACCAAGAGCTGTTTTGGTAATGGACTTCGCTGGAACCATCCTGGGCCTTGGTTGCCTTCGGTCTGGATGGCGATTGCTTCATGAGCATTTTTGGCCCTTCATCAGTCGTACACAAAGGCATCGCGCACTGTTGGTTGGTGCGGATCTGTCGGACAAGATTTTTGCCCAACGATTGCAAACCCATGCTGGATTCCCATTCAAGATCTGCGGTTTCCTCGATCGTGATCCGAAGCAAACAGGTCTATACATTGGCGGTATCCCAGTCTTGGGCTCCACATCCAACTTGGTGGCGACAGCCAAGAAACACCATGCAACCGATGTGATCATTGTTGCGGGCAGCCTCTCC
>CAIXME010000228.1 GCA_903920425.1 uncultured Pirellula sp.
AGAAAACATTCCGGTAATCAGCGCTTGCGAAGCGATGACCGCAGCGATCGCAGCGATGAACATATCGCAGTATCCGATACCCTGATCTATCCAAGGTATTTGCGTTTTTGGAGTGATTGCATAGAACGTGTTTGCCCGTTCCGGAACGCCCATCTTGAGCATGTAGGCGACTTGACCTGCATAGCAAATGAGCAAGCTAGGTAGCACAATCATGAACCATGAATACATAACCGGGACGCGGCCAGAATCGGCGGGAGGCAAGCTCTGTCCTTCGCCAGTCGTTGTGTGCGACGATCTTGAGAAGTGACCAAGGTCGGCATACTTGGCTTCGCCACCCGTGATGGCCAACACGACTACCCCCAGAACAACCAGCGATCCAATTCCTGGAAATCCAACTAGGAAGGAGATGGCATAGTACGGGTTGATCGCCCAAAACACTTCGGGTTGAGCCACGATCCATGGCAGTCCTTTGCAGGCGATCCATGGAAACCAAACGAGAATCATAAACCAGCCAAACAGCCCGCCGACTTTGCTCGTTCCTTTCCATTGCATTTTGAACAAGAACGTCAAGCAGACCAAGGTGGCGATCACCGAGGGGATTGGCCCCAGCGGTTCGAAAGCACCGAGCATGCTGATCGGTGGTGTGATGATTCCATCGGCTGCGAGAAGCGACGCGGCGCAAATCACCAAGAAGCTCACCAACGAGCCCAAGGCGATCTTTCCGGTGTAGCCATTCAACAGGCTCCACAATGCGAACGTGCCCCCTTCGCCGCGGTGATCCGCTTTCAGGATCATCAAGTCGTATTTGATGGTCAAAAATATCAATGACCAAAAGACGAGACTGAGGCCTCCGAGTAGTTCATTATGCGTGAGGATATCTCCACCCTTTTGCAGCATGGCTAACGCTTGTTCATGCCCTAGATGCTCGTATTTGAGCATCACGGTTTCTCGCGTAATTTCCATGATGGTGTAAAGCACGGAGGTGCCGATATCTCCGTACACTGTGCCGGTGGCTTGACGAATGCGAGGCCACATATCGCTTGTGTAAGAAGCGGTGTTGTTCGAAGAGTCACTGTGTGAAAGTTCGGAAACGGGTTGGTTCATATTGACGAAGAATTAGCGACTTAGTGAGTTGTAGTTTGAAATAATATCGTGTTTCTGACGTTTGACCGCATGGGTCACGCATTCCTCGTTCCAGGAATACGGACCAGGTCGGCGATAAGTGTTCAGAAAGCAAAAATGGATAGGGTCGCGGAGAGTCAGTATATTCACCCCCGGGCTTTGGGTTAGACCAATATACCGACTTTACGGTCCGCTTCTTTCGCGTGGAGCCCTCTTCTTTTATCGCGTTTGCGAAGTTTCCACGCCTTCTTTCCAATTGGCGACGGCTTGTTTGGTCATCTGTTGCACCGTTTCGTTCAGTTCGTCCAAATCCGGCGATTCCGTTTGGTTTGGTTGAAAGCCAGACTTTTCTGCTACGAGCAGTTGTAGCAGCGATCCCATCAAGCTCGAATTCGAACCGCCTGCGTCACCATTTTGGCCGTTGGAGACAAAGAGCCGTTCGGGCACCAAGGGCTGTTGGCTATTAGAAAGTCGTGAAGCGACTTCTTGCAAAGCGTATAGTCTTGGGTCGCCGAGGGAGTTGATTTTTCTGGTTAGAACGGCCGCTTCGGAAAGTCCGATTTGCATGATTTTTTGACTCTCGCCTTTACCGGCCAGCACGCGTTCTCGGCTGTCGGCTTCGGCGAGTAGCACCCGTTGCTCTGCCTCTCTGCGTGAACGCTCCAGTATCGCGTCGGCGACAACAACGGTTTCTTGAGATTTCTTTCGAGCGCGAACGAGATCGGCCTCGCCTTGGCTTTCGGCGATGCGGACTTGGACTTCGGCGTTGGTGAGGGACGTTTGCATCTGCGCGTTTGCTTCTGCTGCCTTGAGCTCGGTTTCCTTTACAGCCGCTAATTTGCGACGTTCAAAGGTTTCAAGCTGTTCGGTTGATAGCTGCCGTTGGCGGAGTTGTTCAAGCAGGGTTTCAATCTTATTGTCACCGGAAACGCTCGAGGGCTTGCCGATCAAAACGTCGACGCATTCGATATCGAATGCGCGAAACTTGGTTCGCAATTCCTCTCGAGCTTCGTTCTGAATTTGATCTCGTTCGTGGAGCAATCCTAACATGGTTTTCGAATGCGCCACATCTCGAAAGAACGCGCTGAGCATCGGGTCGATGGTTTGCGTAATCAATTTTTTAACATCACCAAAGCGTTGTATCACACTTGGTGCGCGTTCGTAGTCGATATGAACAACAACGCTCAAGGGCAACAAGGGTTCGTATGCATCCTTGGTAACCAAGTCGATGGAACGCAAGCTCTCATCGTATTTGTGCGATTCGGATCTACCTGTGATCCAATGCAAAACAAAATTGGTGGTTGGGACAAGCACGATGCTGCCGGCGTAACGATTGAAAGCATATTTGCCAGGTCCGAGTGCTTTTTCCCAAACACCCTTTTCGCCGGAGGCGACTTGCTCGCCATGTCGAAACGCTTTGCCAGTTAAATCATTTCCGTGTTGGCCGACATAGCTGACCACGACACCTACATACCCGATGGGAACGACGGTCTTGGGCATCATTTCCACGGAGGCAAACCATCGATTGATGAAATAGGTGCCGTCGGTAAGCACTTGGTATTGTCGGCCTCGACGCCCCCCTGCGCGAAGGAACGCTTCGGCATCTTGAAAGTTGTTGTGGAAGTATTCCGCGGATGGTTCACCGCTCACGATCGGAGCGATGATTTCGTCGGACTGCAACGAAGGTCCATCATGGATGGTGGCTATCCCAATCGAGTCCACGGAGGCAGGTTGGTCGGGAGAAGTGGAGTTGTCAAAATGCATAGGTTCACCAATGACAACGGGTCGGAATCCCCCGATCTCTTGCAGTTCGCTGCGAAATTGCTCAACCGTAGCCAGCTCTTGGTGCGTTTGAATGGCTCGCAAGCTAAAGACGCGTTCTTCCGTTAAAACGACAAACAGCGCTGGGTTAATTGCGTATACCCCTTCTCGCAAAATCGCGCGTTGCCGACCTCGTTGACCAACACATAGCTCGTCAGTGCCATCCGATGTGGATGGGATCAGGAACGCACGCGCGTCTTGGAATGAATTGCAGTCGATCGCTCTACCTAACGCTTGGCATGGTTGCAGAGGTTGCCCATCCCTCGCATAAACATAGCCGAGTTTGCCTTGTGAGACCGTTACCAACGGCGCGCGGTGGACGCTGTATTGCCATCGCCAAAATCCAAAGTGGATTCCACCTCGAAGCAGTTCTGCTTGAAATCCAGCTTCACCATTTAAGGCAATTATCTG
>CAIXME010000229.1 GCA_903920425.1 uncultured Pirellula sp.
CGGTGACTGGGCGATTGATCCCGCCTGGGGCCGCGACATTAGCCCGAAGTTCAAGGTTTTTGATAAAGCACCTCGACGACGTGATTGACGTTGGAGTAGACGGTGGTAGAGTGATCGCGAGGGGTAGTAATGCCCCAAGTAATGCAGCGGTTGACGCTACAGGGTTCGCTGACAAACGGGTTTCACTGCTGGGGCGATGGCTCGGATCAAAGCGGCTGACGACTAACCAACTCAAACAGTATGAAGCTCAGCTTTCTGAGTATGGCGTCACATTGAAATGCGGTGCGAGTGCGACAGCACGACTCAACAAGGAAGGAGCAAGAGCCGGGTTTGACAGTCTGAAAAACGCAGTTTATCTACGGAAGAACGCCACGTTCTATGACGCTTTCCATGAATTACAACATGTAAAACATCGTGCTTCCATCGGTCGTGCCGCTTACGACGACATACGTACGACCGGAACGTACGCGAAAGAAACCCACGTATTCAACCAGATATGGGAAAACCGCAACTTGTTCAACGAACAGGAGGTTATGCACGCGATTGATTACATGCGTTGGTTGAAAACACAATACCGAAGAGGAGCTATTCGATGAAAACGATGCAAATGACGGATTCGCAAGTGATTGCGAAGGTGATGAGACACTACGTGTTGGGTGGTCATGATCAGGAACTGAAGGACATATTCGTTGAAGAAACGAAACGAACATTTGGTTCTAAGAAACGTGGTTGGCAGGTCTTCTTTGCCTTTGCCGAACCTACGTCTTTCGGAACCGCAGGAATTACCTATGAACTTGATGTCGAAGGAGAGGTCATGATCTTCCAAAGTATGTAAGCATGCCCCAAATAGTGCAATGAACGCGGGCAATTTCGGTAAGGCAGTTCGTGGCGTTGCTACCCATTCGGCTGATGACGCGACAGGCATCCTAAGCAAGATGGCATAGCAAGAATTCGGAGTGACAGCGCCAATCAAAGTCATAGATGCTGCCAGATGGAAGTATAATCGCACTGCGGGGATCACTGGATTCATTGACTGAAAGTTAGCAGTGCAAATCCTAAACGGCCCCTTGAATCAGATTGCTGGAACAATGCGGCATGAAATGACGGATGTTATGCAATGGATACGACATCCAAGACTCATGAACTGGTCCACGAATCCATTAGCACCGGGTTCAACCATTGGCCGATTCGTTGCGGAATGGCAAGCACATTCGGTCCACACGTTTGCGAAATCACCACTCCAAGGTGCGTTGCGTGAGGCGTTTTCGCATCCCCTTCAATGGGGAAGCGATTTGATCTACGTCGGAATTCTTGGCGGAGGCGTTTACTATGCGACTCGATCAAACAATCCTTAGTCTTTCATTGACGGCGTTGGCCCTACTTGGCGCGTGGGCGTTCTTGGTCTTCTGCGTACGCCTTGCCAAAAGAACGCGTCAGCACTACGAGCTACAAAAACTACGACTGGATGGGCGGACAGTGCCGAACGAACACTTGAATAGCGAAGCTGGTGTCGTACTTTGTGTCGAGGCGACGTCGCTACAAAGTAGCATTAAGTATTGGTGGGTTCCCGCCAGCACGCCGTTATCGTCCGAAGCGGTGGTTGAGAAGTGGATGGCCGGTGAAGCACTAGCATTCGATCGTCAAAAGGAAATCGGGGGAATGGTTTTAGCAAATTTGGTTCCGAAGCAAGTTGTTCGATATCGAGAGGTTTCACGCTTTAACACGAGTTAAGCCTTGCCCCAGTTAAGACACCGTCTTCGTCTTCCAAGGTCATCAATACACCTGAGACGATCAGACCTAAGCCTGTAAAGCCTGAGAATGTAGTTGACGAATGGGATCGTTTCCTAGGACCTGGTCCGCATTCTAATGCTCACCCACGAACCGGTGTTGTTGACCCAGATCGAGTAGTATCAGCAGATGGGAAGCGAAGCATTCGTTATGGCGGACATGAAACTAACGGCAAACCCACAAAGCATCATTATCATGAAGAGACATGGACGTACGATCCAGCCACAGACACGATGACGGTCGATAATTGCTTAGTTCGAGCACCATACACAAAGTGAGTTCGGAACGATGAGAATAGTGCTTACTGAAATCAATGGTTCGACCGATAACCAACGAGTAGGGTTCAAGTGTGACTACGGCTGCGGCTTGGCAATGTGGCTTTCCGACTCACCCGAGGTCGAGATGGAGTACGAAGTTGAGGTTGATTGCGACGATGTTTTTAAGCTTGGTCTGAACGCGCAACCGACCGACGAAATCGACTACTCCGTTACATCAATCGGACAAAGCACAACTTTAGTCGCGAAGGTAGAAGATGTCTACGATGATGGTATGGTTGCGCTGCGTTTCGGAAACGCGATCATAGTTGCCGAGTTTGAAGGGAAGTCACCACCAAAGGACACATGGATCAAGATAACTACGAACCGAATGGAGCTCAACGAAGTGTCGCCGTAAACTGATTTTGTATCAGCCAAGCCCCAAGGGGCGGAGGACAAGGATTAATCGGTTGCGTAAAGCCAAGCACTAACTTTGATGATTCGCTCGAAGGGATTTATAGAAGTATCGCGCAGTCGAATGAGTTTGCCCGCTATTTTGCCGCTTACAACCACCTCACGCGTCGATTTGGGGTAACCGAGGCAGCTACGGTTGATGACATATTCAGAGCATTGGATTCCGATACTGCATTCGCCCTAGTCAGCAATCCTCGCGCTGGACTTTTTGTCGGCCCACTGCATACCCCTGCTCTAAGATTCCTTATTCAAGGAAATCCCAGATCGTTATACGGGCCGCGAGCCGAACGACACGAATTGGTGCACTTAGGCGCATCTCTAATGGGCCAGAAGGACCGTATGGATCACGAAATTCTCGTGTAATTTTCAACTACTCCAGAGGTTGGTTTAGCAATTGGTGGCGGCGTGGCCACGCTTAGCGTGGGCACAGGTGTAGGAATCGGATGGTGGCTGTTTTTCGGAGGTGATCAATGATTCGCGGAGAAAAAGCACTTCTAACGGCGTTTGGGTTTGCTGGACTAACGTCGTTCATTGTTTCACTATGCGTTTCGGCTTGGTTACGTGGTAACGTTTTGCTTTCAGTGGCTAGCGGAGTTATTTCGTTCATAGTCGCTTTTAGCATTTATGTATTCGTCGCCACAAAGGTAGGGCATTAGCGGTATGTTTATCACTACGACTCAACTGGTTACGACTACGACTACAACTTGAACGTTTTCACAAGAGTTAAGGACCGTTGGCTGTTTGCAGTCCTGTGTTTTTGCTTCCTTTCGGTGGCCGGTACGTATTCCGTCGATTTTGGGCATTTATTTTTTGCCCCAAGGGGAGCAGATGTCGGCACAAGGGCCTTTCGGGAGGATCCACCCACGACATGAATTGCGCACGCGGGAAGCCCAAAAGGCGCAATGGCCTAAAAATTTGACCACGTACATGAGTGTCACGGCTCCCATCAACGCAAACACAGTGCGAAACGTGCATTTCAAGGTTGCCTGCACGATACATCACATATGACGCATTCGGCAATACAGCCGCCGAAACCGATGTAGCCATCTCGCACTTGTTCGGCTACAC
>CAIXME010000230.1 GCA_903920425.1 uncultured Pirellula sp.
GCGTGGTGATTTCGCACCGCGCGTTTCGAATCGAGCCCAATCGGCCCAGGACGTGATCATCGTTATTCCAAGCTGAGTGAGTCGACGAACTAGTCCGACCCCCAAAACGTCCAGTCCCTCTTTGCTACTGATTCCTCGCAGACCCGTGTATCGCAAGAACTGTTCTAGCTTTTCGTCTTGCGCGACAACACCCACGTCCGAGATCGCGCCCCAATTGACACTGGTACCAGCCAATCCCATCGCATTTCGCATGGCTGCGAGGCCATTTAGGAAGCCGTTCGCGGCGCTATACGCTGCTTGCCGGCTATTTCCAACCAGGTTTGCAATCGATGAGTAGAGCACGAAGTGATCGAGATTGAGGTCTAAGGTTAGGAGGTGCAGATTCCACGCGCCCAGGGCTTTGCTTTGCATCACCTTTCCAAGCGTATCGCTATCGATCTCGGTGATCGGCTGATCCAAAATCAATGCGCCTGAGTGAAAAACACCTTTGAGTGGTGGCATGTTCGCTTTGATCTCGGCAAAAAGATCTTGGAGTTGAGCTCGATTCGATGTGTCGCAGGCTGCTGCATGGACGATTGCTCCCATTGCTTCCAGATGTTTCACAAAAGCTTGGCGTTGTTTCGTGTCCGCTCCCGTTCGACCTGTGAGGACGATGCAGCCTGCACCGTTGGCTGCGAGCCACTCTGCTGTCTTCTGTCCAAACCCACCGAAGCCACCTGTAACAAGGTATGTTCCATTGCTAGCGAAGGTTAGTTCGTCGCGCTGAACGACGGGTAAGTCTTTCCCACGTGTTTCAAAGGTGATTACCAGCGTAGAGCTCGTATCGAAAAGAGGAAGCTTCGGCCAAGCTAGATCGGTCACCGAAACTTCGAGTACGGGAGATCCCGCAATCGTTCCTGCCTGAATGAGCGCGATAGCTGCTCGCAATGCTTGCTCCAGTTTGGCTCGCTTTTGAAATAGAACCCGGCAGTCGGTTCGAACAACGGTACCAATCTTGGTCGGCAAGACAATCGACTGAGCCTTTTCGTCCGTGTCAACCAGCGATGCGCCCTCATGGATGGCGTGAAAATCCAAGTGGCTAGTCCAGTCACGCAGTCCAGCAACAAGTACAGAGAAACCCAGATCGCTGGTTTGATCGCGTAGGGCGTGTGCAATGCCTACTGGACAACGAGAATAGACAGCGGATCCCAAAAGAACCGAGGATGCAATCTCTTCTGGTGCATCTGCAAGGAAGGTGACCGGAACTTCTTTGCGTCGCAGCGAGTCCGCGATGGCCAATGAGAGCGGGCTCCATTCAAGCAGTGCTTTCTCTCCCGGTTGTAGATCCAAACAGTCTGCAACACGCTCCGCCTTGGTTGCCATTCCTAACGCACTTACTAGGAGCGACGCATCTACTGAGGGGGCAACTTCCGTGACGTATAGGCTGCTTCGTGATACGGTTATGTGGCTGGCAATATCTGCCGGAGCAAAGCCGCACAATCGCATTCCGATTTTCAAGTCGGAAACACCAGGTCCAATGCTCAGCACCTCACCCACAAACTCAACCAAGGCTTGGTCGATCGTGTCCGCTGTTGGGTCTAGGAGCAAACTAGAGGGAACGATCGATGCCTCTATTCGGATATGAACTGCGTCTCCATCCAGAGGGGCGAGTGGCACGGCCAACATTCTCGCCGTTCCGATGCTATCCAAGTCGGGACGCAGAGCACGGACCTGGATCGGATGGTCATCATCGAGATGGATATACTCGATGCGATCTTCACTGATGATTTGGCTCTCATTCAGTTCGCTGGTCAATCTCATCGTGCCCCGGATGGCGACTTCATCGTGAATAGAATCGCATAGCAATTCCAACGCGAGCGAGTCGATCGTGTCGGCATTGCACTTCGATGGCAGATCGATACTACTAAATTGCAATCCATCCAATTCATTGAACGCAACACGGACAAATCCATTCAATGCCGATTGGGCCGGCTGCACTATTCCATCGTGCTCATTCGTTGAAAAAGCAGCCTGAGTAACGACATATGCGCGAGGCTTGATCGAGGTCTTTCGCTGCTCCAGTGCTTTTGCAAAGGCAGTGATCTCCAGCAATGCCTGTTCTCCTGTTGGATCCAAGCTATCGTGTCGAGATTGCAGACCGTTCAAAAAGACGACTCCATCAAGTTCTCCACACGATTCCAGGACTGCTTGTGCATCGTCAACAGAGCCTTTTTGTACTACAGATACCTCGCCGACATGACTGCGTGATTCCGCGAAACTCACTTTGCCGGCAACGGTAGCCCCATAGTGTTCCAAGCGGTCGACGACATCATTGAATATCGGACTTGATGCTCCAACTACAAGCCAATAGCCAAGCCTTTTCGGCTCGCTCTGGCTCTCAGCGTAGGACCATTGGTACGTTAGTACCTGGCGCTTGATCTTGTCCCCAAAGCGGTCTCTTCGTTCCCGTTTGGATGCTGCTGTGGACCGCATTGCTCGCAACGATGCAACAACGTTCCCCTGTTCGTCCACAAGCGTCAGGTCGCAATCGATATGCTGGGCATCATGCTTTTTCTTTTCACCGAGGCACCATATCTTGGCAGGAACACGATCAGCAAAGAGGCACAGTTCACTAAACCCCGTTGGCAAGTACATGCTGTCCGATTCACCAAGCATGGCGGTGAGCGTCTGGAAACATGCGTCTAATAGAGTTGGGTGAAGTTTGTACTGAGAGAGGTTTTCAACAAGCTCCGGTTGGATTTCGATCTTTGCTAAAACTTGATCGCGAGCTTCATTGAGTTGCAAACTGCGAACTGTTTGAAAGGCATGGCCGTAGCTCAAGCCCATCTGATCGAGCGAGCGGTAGAATGCACCGATATCTTCACCGAAGCGGCAATGCGTTTGTAAAAGCTCGAGGTCGCATTTTTCGGGTTTGAACTTTGGAATACCTGCTATTCTCGCCAAGACATGAATCTGCCCTGTACCGAGTTTGCCATTCTCTAGCCCTCGAATTGTCGCCATTTGCGAAAAGGGGTCAAAGGAAGTGACGCAGTCGAGTCCTCGTTCGGCTGACATGATCATCGACGCACGGATTTCCAAATCTCGAATTGCGAACCCTGGATGCTCAGGATACTGGAGTGCAGCTAACTCGAGGAGCGATTCGACATAACCGGCAGCAGGCAAGATTGGCATTCCCGTGACGACGTGATCGCGAAGATAGCTCATCGGTTCGTGATCGAAATCGTTTCGCCAAGCAGGCGTTCCTGGAGCTTCTTGTATCCCGAGCATGGGATGATGGATTGGAGCAATACGATCTTGAACAGCACGATCATTTTCGAGCCAGAAACGTTCTCGCTGCCAGGCGTAATTGGGGAGTGCAATGAAGTTGCCATAGTCATTGATCGCTCGCCAATCGAGGTCGCAACCCTCTGCAAAAACGGACATAATCGATCGCTCGACGTTGATCGATTCTGGTTGATTGCGACGCAGCGTGTGAATCAAACGGCATTCTTTACCCGCTACTTTGATGCAGTCTTTCATCGAGGTCGCGAGAACCGGGTGCGGTCCTATTTCGATGAAAGTGTTGTATCCGTCCGCAAGAAGAGAATCGATGGCTGCTGCGAACTCGACCGATTGACGTACATTCTTTGGCCAGTAGTCCGCGCCGTACTCGATTCCATCTACGCGTTTTCCGGTGACGGTGGAGTATAGAGGGATAATTGGGAGACCGGGTGTCACCTCGGCTAGCGCCGATCGGAGCGGCTCCATGATGGGATCCATCATGGGGCTGTGATAGGGGACCTCTACGTCGAGTAGTTTGTGAAAGGTTCCCGCTTGATGTAGCATTCTGGCGAGATCCGACATTTGGTCGGTGTTGCCCGCGAGTGTAATGTTGGTCGGACCATTCACCGCAGCGATCGACACCTCGTTAGCATGCTGAGATAACATTGCGAGCGCCTGATCTTTGCTCATTGCTACAGCCATCATTACACCGGTTCCGATGCACGTGGCTTGAAGCTGGCTGCGATGGCGACAAACGGTCAAACAATCTTTGAGGGTTAGCACGCCCGCTGCGTAGGCTGATGCCAATTCACCTACCGAGTGCCCGACTACCGCTCCCGGATTTACGCCGGCGGATCGAAGAACTGCTAGCAGTCCTAACTGAATAAGGAGATTGGCAGGTTGAGCAAACTCAGTTTGTACGATTCGAGATTCCGATTCGCACTTGAGCATTTCTGCAAGGATGGAGAAGCCTGCGATGGTTTGAAACATCGCATCCGCTTCATCGAGCGTAGCGCGAAACAGTTCATTGTCCCGGTACAACTCCTGCCCCATTGCCCACCACTGTGGACCCATGCCGGTAAATACGAAAACCGGCTTTCGACTTCCATGGAATGGGACGACACCCTTGACGATATTTGTTGAATCGTCACCCTTGGCGAGGGCGCTTAGGGCTTCGAGCAATTCCTGTTGAGTACGCCCTTTGACGACTGCTCGGTGCGAGAGATGCGCGCGGCGTTGGGAAGCGGTGTAGAGTACGTCCTCGATCGAAGCGCCGCCGGATAAAACATTGGCAATGCGTGACGCGTTGGCTGCAAGTGCTTTGTCGCTGCGTCCTGATATTGGTAGAAAGTATGGAAACGCCTTTCGTTGAGCTTCCGATCTTTGTTTTGTCGGATTGGTTTTCAAGGAGTATTCGGCAGGAGCGGATTCGAGGATTGCGTGGGCGTTCGTTCCGCCGTAGCCAAATGAGTTCACGGCGGCTCGCACGGAACTGCCCGTCGATCCGATCGAGATGAGCTTATCCGCCAGTTTCAGGCCGAGTTCATCAAATGGGATGGAAGGGTTGGGCGTTTGCAAATTCGCCAGCGGAGTGGCTTGACGGTTTTGGACGGTCAACGCTGCTTTGATCACACCTGCTACGCCTGCGGCTGCCTCCAAGTGCCCGATGTTCGACTTTATCGAGCCGATCACAACCGACGATTGCCCCAGGCTCGCTTGTCCATAGACGGACCCAATCGCGCTCGCTTCGGTTGGGTCTCCGATGGCGGTGCCGGTCCCATGGCATTCAACGTAACGAATCGTACTTGGATCAATGGAATACTTGCCACATACTTGTTGGATCAATTCGCGTTGCGCGGGGCCACTCGGCATCGAGATGCCCGGGGTATGCCCATCCTGGTTTGCGCCCGTTCCAATGACTGTCGCGATAATCGGGTCACCGTTTGCGATTGCGGCATCGAGCGGTTTCAAGAGGATTGCGGCCGCACCTTCGCCACGACCATAGCCATCGCCGCGTTCATCAAAAGATTTGCATTCACCGTCGCGGGCAAGAAAGTGGCCTTTGCACATACCCATCGGATACTCAGGTCGCAACATGATGTTGGAACCGCCAACGATTGCCATTTCACAGTCACCGCGCCATAGATCTTGGCATGCATAGTTAAATGCAACCAGCGATGACGAACAGGCTGTATCGATCGACAAGCTAGGGCCTCGTAGATCGTATGTGTGAGAGATACGATTAGAGAGCATGGTCATCATCATGCCGGCAGCGGTGTTTTGGTTGATTTGTGATCGATTCGATGGTGTCATTTGCGTGATCATGTGATCGAGCATGAATCCACCGACATATACCCCGACTTGGCGTCCCGCATGGTCAGGCAGAATCAGACCCGCGTTCTCAAATGCCTCCCAAACCACTTCCAATAGGATGCGTTGCTGAGGGTCCATGTTTTCAGCGTCGCGTGGAGAGATTCCAAAGAAGGATGCGTCGAAGGCACTGATGTCTTGAGTTAGAAATCCGCCGCGTCGAATGTACGCTTTGCCTTTCGATATCGCGTTGGATGAGAAGTAGCGATCGGCTGTCCATCGGTCTGCAGGCACCGTGTCGATCGCGCTGAACTTGTTCTGCAACGCGCTCCAAAGGGTTTCCAAATCATGAAGCCCCTTTGGGAAACGGCAGGACATTCCAACAATGGCGATCGGATTGAATTCGTCGTTGCTCTTCTGTTTACTCTTGTTGATCATTCTCATCCACTACCAAACGGCGGCATTCGTATATGGGTTGGCTATCGCTTTTCGAGCAGAAATGCGATCGACGAGAGAACCTCTCCGTCTCAGTCCGTTAAGCGACGGTCTCGAATAGGCGAGGGACAAGACAATTTTTCAGGGCACGCATTTAATCGCAATCCTGGTCTTGCGAGACCCATTATTCGATACAACCCCTACAACCGTCATCAGAATGGGGAGAATGTCGCACGTTTGGCGTTCGTTTGTTGGCAAAATGCAATGGAATAGCATTGCAATCTATTGCACCTGGGGGGCGATCCGATCGAAGAAGGGCGTTAGGTATACCAGCAATAGCACGCTGGTCGATACCCAATCGGATGGCGAGGAATGACGGAGTCTTGGTCTATGCAAAGCAGAATTGCGATACGAGACGCGACTATCGCGAAGCGGTTTTCACAAGGGGACCATCAACGCAATTGCATTTCGCATCCCAGCCACCCCCGAGCGCTTTGAACATCGCAATCAGGCTGGCGGAGATCGCAGCGTCTGCTTGAGCCAATTGATCTTGTTGGCGTACCAATTCCGATTGCAAAACATAGATTCGTCCGTATTCTACGGTACCAGATTCATAGGAACGTTCTACGTTTTGCACCGCTCGTAACGCGGCATCCACTGACGCTCTTAAATGCGACGCGCGATCGAAGCCGTAGATGAATGCAACCTGTGCATCTTCTGCCTCGCGTTGCGCGTTCAGCACCGATTGGTGATAGGCGTACGCAAGGCGATGAAAGGCTGCCGTCTCCGCTTCCACATTGCGCTTGATGCGACCATAGTTCAAAATGTTCCAAGCAAATTGCGGGGAAATCGAACCCTGGGTGCTGTTGGATCGCGTGATCTTTCCAAGATCTTCGGCTGAATATCCAATGTTTCCCACTAAGCTGATGTGTGGATAAAAATCGGACTCGGCGACTCCGATGCGTGCGGACTGGGCGGCAAGCTCCCGTTCAGTGCGACGCACGTCGGGACGACGTCGAAGCAAATCAGCGGGTACTCCAAATGCGATCCCTTGCGGCGACGCAGGGAGGATGGCCGAATAGCCGACCTCCGCCACGAGATCGTCGGGCGTTCTCCCCATCAGGATGCACAATCGGTTGCTCGCTTGTCGGCGCTGGATTTCAAGGGCTGGCAAAGAAGCAGATGTCTGTGCAAGGATACTCTCGGCTTGCGCGGCATCTAAACCATTGATGATCCCGGCATCTTGCTTTCTCTTGGCCGCTATGAGCGTGCTTCGTTGCAGCTCAACATTCTGTTTCGCCAGGACGGACCGCAGTTCGGCGGTGCGCATGTCCAGATACGCCGATGCCACCTCCGCAACGAGTATCACTGCAACTTCGTCATAGGCTGCAATCGTTGCATCCAAACTCGCATCAGCCGACTCCACTGCCCGGCGGTAACGTCCCCAAAAATCGAGTTCCCAAGATGAGGCGAAACCAAGCGACCAGTTTTCGGGATTGAGGTCGGGTTCAAATACGCCTGGAAACGAAAAGAAATTGGCAGTGTTGGAGCTAAGTCGCGATTTGCTGTAGGAACCATTGGCGGTTTGGACTTGGGGGAACAAGTTCCCAGCGACGATTCCTCGCCTCGCTGTTGCTTCTTCTATCCGCTTGCCGGACTCTCTCAGAGTTAAGTTCTGCTCGAGAGTTTGTTCTACCAATCCATTCAAAACGGGGTCTTGAAAATGTTGCCACCAAGTAGTGGCATTAGCAGGCTCTCCCTCAAGGTGCGGATTGCCTTGAAATGACCACACTTGCTTTTGGTTTGTCGCCGGTACGCTGTATGTTGGTCCGACCTTGCACCCAACGCACGATACGCATGCCAAGCACAAGAGACACAAGCGAAATGCTTGACTGTCCAGTGTTGCCCAATTGAATCGCGTTTGCATGAAATCTGCCGAATGCCAAAAAGGACCCTACGATATGACCTGACGGTTTTCAATTGTTTCGGCAAGACTGGGCAACTAGGTCAAATCGGAAAGCTGTCGGGAGCCCATCCTTACGTAACCCTCAACATTGAATCAAAAGAACGCTAGCAAATACATGCGGATTGCACGATGCCTCGGTCGCATTTGCACTTTATGCAGGTGTTGCATTGGACACGGTGATCGGCATGATTGCTTATTCAAATGTTGCATCCGTGTGCAGTCGAATAGAGACGAAGGGACTCGAAGAGTTCGAACCGGGGAAGCTAAGCGTAGGGCTGTATTCAAGGTTTTCTTAATGGCTCGACGTCGGGCAGTGGTATGATGGTATTGCTTGACGGCGTTCGTTGATAGGGGCGAGATTCATAGATGGGGCGAGATAGAAAGCGATGCTGACCACGCTTCTTTATTGCCGAGGGTGGCGAAAGAATTGGAAGCTCTCTGCGATGCTGTTTAGAGCATGAATTCAGGCCTGCGTCCTGGATTGACACCAACGGGTTTGGCGCTGAAACAACTTGCCTTGCTTCTCACTATCAACGAAAAGGTGTCCAATGACGAAAGAGGAAAAGAATCGCGTGTTGCTTTGGAACTCGATGATTTGGATTGCAGCGATGGCCATACCCTTCTTGTTGAATTTGACTTTAGGGGCGACGAAGTTTCCGTGGCCGATACTAGTTCCGTTCTTGTTCGTAGGCTTCTTGCTTTACACCAACAATGTACTCTCCAAAGTGATCGGCGAACCGGTCGCTAACGCTGCTCCAGGGACAGCATCGAAAAACTAGAAGCAATCGATTGCTGTATGGATAGAGTGCTGATTGATGGCTTACGATCTTACACGCAAGGATTCTCCCTCAGCATTAACTTCCTGATGGCATGTCACCGATCGGAGTGCGCAGTTGCTGGATGATTAGAATTGGGAGCGTACAACATGCCATGGAGAATCCTACTGCTAACGCGGTTCTCGTAGCGTTCGCATCGAATGATAGAAGCCATATTGCTAACGCGGGAACGAGCCCACAGGCTGAGTACAAGCCGAGAAAAAGCGTTGCTGCTCCCAACCATTTCACGTGAGCTTTACCGTGAACATTTTCAACAACATGAATCGACATGAACAATCCCTCTCAATAACAAACCCATTCGAGCAATCAAACGTCCATCCCAACGTGGTGTGGTACGTCAATTCGCATTCTGTGGATGCGAATCCTTTCGTTCCCTTGCAGCGCAGCGAATAGCAGAATATTCGCTGAAGAAGATTTGGGTATCCTCCCCCATTTTATGATGTCGCGAGTCGATGCATCACAAAGATGATGCATCATGACAATCGATAGATGCCTTGAGTTGCCGGACACCGCCCTCGTTTACGACGCTGCACGAACTCTCGTCAACGGTACAAACTTACCACGTTTCTCAATAGCACCCTGCAACAATTCTCGCAACAAACGCAATTTAAAAATCGATTGCCGTTGGATAGTGCAAAGCAAATACATCGCCTCGGTCGCACCGGCGCTATTATGAATTAGTGTCTACCGTTAACGGTACAATCTTGGTTTTCATCGGTGGTGCATGTCAGTTCCATCTTTGGGAACTCTCCCCAGGACAGATAGGGGCGTTTCGTATGGGCATCGCGAGAAAATTGGAATCGAGAGGCGTATCGTGTGCCACGAATCGCATCGCTGGAAATCAAGAAGTTGACTCACGCACTTTGAATACGTCGATGCTTGCGCTGATGCCCTGGTCTTGACGCCGTACCGATTACAAGTGTAATCTTAACGGATCTTCAACCCAAGGAGTCGGCAATGCAGATATCGGACGCGGAATGGACCGTCATGAATTTGGTCTGGAGTACATCTCCCATTGAAGCTGCAGAGGTGATCGAACGGATCGCAGCAGCCAATGGCTGGAGTGCAGCAACCGTCAAAACCATGCTTCATCGCTTGGTGCGAAAGGGAGCTCTTTCGGCAGAGTTGGTTGGCAAGAAGTACCTCTATAAACCTGCCGTTCGCAAAGAGGCATGCGTACGACAGGCCAGCCGAACTTTTTTGGATCGTGTGTTTGGAGGCGAGGCGACGCCTGCACTTATTCATTTAGTGAAGACGGCCAAGTTGTCGTCCAAGGAAGTGGCCGAAATTCGAGCCATACTCGACAAGAAAACCAACAAAGGTGAAGGAGCTGAGTAATGTTTGCTGAAAGGATTTATCAAATGGTTGAACTCGGAAATGCATGGATTTCATTGCTGTTGCTTGCCGCATGGCGAGTTTTGCCGATTCTTGTTTTGGCTATAGGAATTGGATTTGCTTTCCGGCGAAAGCTGGATCCCACGATCCATGCATTACTTTGGACCATCGTCGTAATAAGATTCTTGCTCCCCATTTCATTGGGGAGTCCAACGAGCTTTCACGGTCCAATCGATGCTCTTTTTTCTACCAAGCTCGAGGAGCAGAATGGAGCAGAGATTACTTGGTCTGCTCCTGAGAATAATCTAACCGCGTCCTATGATGTTTCGGCAAATACTACCGATCAACCATCACTTTTCGGCCAACCAGTTCCAGTGCCGGCACAAAGAATTACGTGGGAAGAAGTGACATTGATTGCTGTCTCTCTAACGGCGATTCTCGTCACATTGGGGTTTGTGTTCCGGACGGTATCATCGCATATCCGATTTGCATTGAGACTGAGATCCTGTCGCACTTTGGATGATCCGGAGTTGGTCGACATGTTGCTTCGTGAATGTGACTCGTTGGGCGTTGGTCGGAGACCGGTGATTCGAGAAGTACCTTCTTTGACTGCACCCGCCGTGTTTGGTCTTGTTCGGCAAACGATTTGCTTTCCATGTGGATTTCGAAAGACGATCAACGTGCAGGAGCTGCGATGGGTCTTGCGACATGAACTTGCGCATATTCGACGGCGCGATATTCCGGTGATGGTGGTTGCGTCGCTAGCTACCGCGTGCCATTGGTTCAATCCGCTGGTATGGCTCACCGTAAGCCGACTGCGGTCCGCGATTGAGGCAGCTGCAGATCGGCTTGCGATAGCAAATCTATCGAATAGCGAAGCTGCTTCGTATGGACATCTTCTGCTTCGATTGGCCGAGCACGAAAATGCTTCACGCAGTTCACCAACGTTAGGGCTTCTGACTTTTGCGTCAGGAAGGCACCTCAAGAAGCGAGTCGAGTTGTTGATGCATCGCAGCGCAACGGGTTTGCTTTCGAAATCATTTGCCGTGGTAGTGGTAGCGATTGTTGCTGCAACCGGGCTGACCGATGCCAGGGAAGTTGTTCAGCAAGGAGAATCAGAAGTCAATTTGCTGAAAAAATACCTATCGGAGGGCTTAGTTGCAGGTGATGCTCAAGATCCATGGAAGGCTCGCGAAAATGAGGGCCCAGCTTATTTGAAGGTGTATGATATCGACTCGATTCTCAAAACCATGCGTCTTCCTCAGGCAATCGCAGACAACAAGGACGTCAAATCGCAGTTGATCGTTTGGCTGCCCTTTCTGCACAAAGCGGATGACTACATTCAAGTCGACGGTCGGACACTCATCGCAAAGCTGAACGCGAGGCAGCACCACGAGTTGGCTCAGTCGCTTGAGATTTGGAAAAACGGTGAACCCAATCAGGTTTATATCGAAACCCGATTCATTCAAACCAACGTCAAGCTGGCGAGCGAGATCGATTGGTTGAATACCCGAATTGCAGGTATCGACGTACAAGGGGCTGGACCAGCAATCGCCGCACGTATCACGGAACAGCAAATAGAAGCTCTGGTGAGCGAAGCGACCAAGGATAGTCGTACGAATGTTTTGTTCGCTCCCAAGGTTACTTGTTACGATGGCCAAACGGCCACGATCGCAGATCAAGTCAAGCGGCCTTTCGTGACTGGGGTTGAGCCACGAGCGGATGGGAGTTTGGAACCGGTCGTAACGGTTCTGGACGAAGGCCTTAAAGTGGTGCTCACGCCGCGAACAGAGGGTGATAACGCAATCAATTTCGATTTCACCGTGAGTGCATCCAAAATTGAAAAGGTCTCCTACGCAAACCTGCCATTGAGAAACTCAGGTCAGGACTCACCGCACGTGACCGTGGAGGTGCCTGCTACAGAGCGAAGCAACATAAGCGCTCGTGTGAAACTAAATGCCGGCGAATCGGTTGTGGTGGCGATCCCAAAGGTCTTTGCGATCGAGCAAGGGGCCGTAAGCACGGAGTCCAGCAGCAACGCGGACAAGATGACACTGGTCCTGTTGACACCAAGAATCATTAGTGTGGCGGAACTCAACGCTCCAGCGGTCGGTCGTTAAACTGGGAGCGTCAGCGACCTCGGCGGTTTTTGTTCCGCCGAGGTGATGGGCGCGACTTTGAGTCCGACTTGATTGTTTACTCGCCCCGACAAACGGGGTGGCGAATATGGTCTCGAGAGCTTTCTCGTATGTGGCATCAATGCATGTCGTCTTGACATCACTTGCGAAATCCTGGTAAGCGAGGGATTCTGTGCCCCATGTTCAAGCGACGGGATGTGATTGTTGCGTTCAGGCTCATTTTTTCACACAGATACACAGAGGCACAGAGAAGTGGCGCAGAGAAGAGTTGAAAGCAAAATAGATTTTTGAGATCTCTGTGGCTTGGTGTCGCTGTGTGAGACCTCTTGAGCATTGCATATAAGCTTTGGCGGGTGCCCTTTTCATTGCTACATGTCCATTCTAGCAGCGAGCATATCGTGATTCTCCTTTGGGTATCGAGATCTCACACAGAGCCACTAAGGCATAGAGTTTTCGGTACGGCGACTTTTTAGATGCCTAATCCGATTTCGACGATTCATTGTCGACTATTCAGCGATCAGCCTTAGCAAGTCACCAATCGTTCGATGGGATTCCATCGGGTGTCTGAGCGA
>CAIXME010000231.1 GCA_903920425.1 uncultured Pirellula sp.
GGTTCTCTTCAACAGTCCGGGCAACCCAACTGGTGTCACCGCAACACTCGAAGAAACCGAAGGCCTTGCCAAACTCTGCCTTGAAAAGAACATCGCGCTGATATCGGATGAAATCTACAGCGGCTTTCACTTTTCGGGGCCAAAGCGTTCACCTGCCGAGTTCAATCCCAACACGATTGTCATCGATGGGTTCTCCAAAAGTCATGCGATGACCGGTTGGCGACTGGGCTACGTGCACGGCCCCAACGAAGTCATTCAAACGATGATCAAATTACAACAGTACTCGTTCGTTTGCGCACCAACACCTATGCAATGGGGAGCGTTGGCGGCCATGGACCACGATATGACGCAGCATTACCAGGAATACGCAGGCAAACGAGACAAAATCGTCGATGGATTGCGAGGATACTATGAATTCACCGAACCCGGTGGCGCATTCTACATTTTCCCAAAAGTACCGAAGGGAAATGCCTCGGACTTTGTTCGGCGCGCCGTAGAGAAAGAGCTGCTCATTATTCCCGGCAACATCTTTTCCTCGCGAGATACTCATTTCCGCATCTCCTTTGCAGCCTCCGATAGCACACTGGATCGCGGAATCGAAGCCTTGCGGCAACTGGCTCGAGAATCCTAAGACAGCATTTGCAAACCAGCTTGGATTCAAGCTGACATGCATTGCCCAGGCAGATACAATAGAGCGTCCCGCCGGAATCCCTCCCCCTCTGGTCTCCCAGACCCCTCTACCACAACTGCATTTCGCATCCATGCTGCTTTTTTCGATACGCCCTATCCGAACGTTCAACTCCGTCCACCGCGACGCAACACGGATTGCTTTGGCAATTCCGACCGCGATCGCCGCTCTTTTGCTGATGTGCGCTGGCCACTGCATCGCACAAACATCGCCTCTGGACGAACGATTGGACTCGCAATGGAACAGCAAAATCCGGGCCCTGCTGCAACAACATTGCGGCGAATGCCACATGGAATCAGCCAACGAAGGGGGCGTCAATCTCGATGACTACCGAGACCTCGGAACGATCCGAAGCCACAGCAGCACATGGGAACAAATCCGCGGCGTCATCCGCGCGGACGCAATGCCTCCACCCGACGCGACGCCCATCGGCCCCGAAGACAAACTGGCGATAATGCAATGGATCCAATCCGCTCTCCATGACGTGGATTGCGATTGTGAACCTGCAATTCCCAAAGTTACCCTTCGCCGACTCAATCAAGCGGAATACGACAACACCGTATCCGATTTGCTGGGCATCGACCTCAAGGCATCAAAGGATATCGGATTCGTATCGGATGATGTCGGCAACGGCTTTGACAATCAAGGAGAAGTACTCTCGCTGCCTCCTCTGATGCTAGAAAAGTACATGCAAGCTGCAGTGCTAATTTCCAAACGGACAATTGAATTGGATCGAGAAGCGTTCCGAAGACAGCGCTTCGATGGTGCCAAAATCCGATTCTCGGAGTCTTCCGAACAGGTGCTGCATCTCGCTCAAGGCAAATACCAGATCAACGTGCGGATGCGATTCGGTGATAAACAACCTGACAAATGCAAAGTCAAAATCCACTTGGATGGCATGGTCGTTCAAGAGTATGAACTGGAGTCGAAAGACGAAAATTACAAGTTCGATGCGGAACTCAACCAAGGCGATCATCTACTCCGAATCGAATACGCAGATGACTCCGAACCAGAGAAACGAAACGACGCTGCTCGCCGTGTCATTGTGGACAACATTCGGGTCAACGGACCAGAGAATGGCAAGCCAGCCTTCCCTGCAGTTCATGAAAGGATCGTGATTGCTCACCCGGAACAAAAAGATACACCTGAGGGGATGCCGATCGGACTCGCAGAAGCGTCCCGTCGGGTCTTCACCAAATTACTGCCTCGCGCCTACCGACGTCCCGTTTCAGAAGAAGAAATCCAATCGGTTGTCATCGTGTGCGAAAAGGCATCCGAAGCTGGCTTTGGATACGAAGAATCGATCCGATTCGGATTGCAAGCCGTCTTGGTCTCGCCGAGTTTCTTGTTCCGCTCCGAACTAGTGGAGCCAGAACAAGGGCTCGACGCGTATGGACTAGCAACGCGTATGTCTTATTTTCTGTGGTCCAGTATGCCTGATGAGACCCTTTTTGCTTTGGCGGAGAACGGCAGAATACGCGAACCCGCTGTGATCAAAGAACAAGTCACGCGCATGCTGGACAGCCCCAAAGCGAATGCCTTGCTCAAAGGGTTCTTTGCCCAATGGCTTGGTTTACGCAAGCTCAACAAAATCGAAATCGATCGGCAAAAATACCCTCAATGGAATGAGCGGCTGATGGCGGCCATGGTTAAAGAGACCGAACTCTTCTGCCAGCACGTGCTCCGCAACGGTTCCGTCGGTGACTTTACCGATGCTAACTATTCTTACGTGAATCCTCGATTGGCTGAGTATTACGGACTGGAATTCGAAGGTAAAGATCCTGCGACCATGTACAAACGCACCCCAGGAAAACAAGGCAAATCGGAGCGCCGACAGGGACTTTATGACGACGAAGAAAAATGGATTCGTGTTGAACTCAGCAACAACCGAAAAGGATTAATAACCCATGCTTCGGTGTTAGCCCTCACCTCCAATCCGACCAGAACTTCCCCCGTCAAACGAGGCAAGTGGATATTGGAAAACGTGCTGGGCGACCCACCACCCTCCGCCCCACCCAACGTCCCAAGCCTCGATCAAGGAGAGCACAAGGCAGACGCCAGCCTTCGCGAGCGACTCGAGATTCACCGTAGCAACCCAAGTTGTGCGGGTTGCCACAAACTGATGGACCCCATCGGTCTCGGTTTGGAAAACTTTGATGCGATCGGTAGATGGCGAGAAAAAGATGGCGAGACGCCTATCGATGCCAAAGGTCAACTCGCTGACGGACGAAATTTTGAGGGCCCCACCGAATTGGTAACTTTGCTTTCCGATAAAAAACCGCAAATGATGGAAAACTTTGCGACTCGCATGCTAACCTATGCCCTCGGACGGGGTTTACAACGACAGGACAAATGCGACATCGATCGCATTATCTCAACAGCCAACCAAAACTCGCAAAGCATTCGATCCATTGTCGAATCGATTATTTTGAGCGATGCCTTCCTTCAAAAAAATACCAGCACCGTTAGGAAACTATCCGATGCCAACTAGCCAGAATCACCAACAGTTTGAGATGGGGCTTGATTGCTCGACCCGTCAAAGCCGCATTAGCCGACGGACGATGTTGAAGGGCTTGGGGGTTGCCTTGGCGCTGCCACAATTGAACATGATGGCTCCATCGGCGGTCCACGCCTTGGAATCACAAGCAACCAGCCCAACCCGACTTGCGTGGGTCTTCTTTCCTAACGGGACAAACGCCGATCGCTGGTTTCCGAAAGGAACGGGTTCTGATTGGGAACTGTCACCCAGCCTGGAACCATTGGCTGAATGCAAATCGGATTTCAATGTGCTAACCGGTTTGGCTCAGGTCAATGCCCAGTCATTGGGTGACGGTCCAGGTGATCACGCACGAAGTGCTGCAGCCTTTTTGACTGGCGCTCATCCGTACAAAACCGCCGGATCCAAGATTAAAGCAGGGCGTAGCGCTGACCAAATCGCTGCAGACATCTATGGCCGAAACACGCGTCTCGCATCGATTGAACTAGGGACCGAAGAAGGAAAAGACGCTGGAGATTGCGATTCAGGATACTCCTGTGCGTACTCCAATAACATTTCTTGGCGCAGCGACTCTCTACCCACTGCCAAAGAAATCAACCCACTCCGAGCATTCGAACGTTTATTCGGATCGTCCGGTTCCCGTGATGATCGCATGCGATCGATGCAATCACACATCCTCGATTTCGTTGCCGACCAACGCCGCCATGTCGAGCGAATCGCCGGATCAGAAGATCGTCGCAAACTCGACGAGTACTTTACAAGCGTGCGAGACGTAGAACAACGGATCAATCGCTTTTCCGAACCGGTCACGATGCCTGAAAACATCGTCGCTCCCAAAGAGAAGCCAAGTGACCATACCGAACACATTCGGTTGATGTACGATTTGCTCGTGCTCGCGTTCCGTACCGACACCACTCGCATCGCAACGTTCATGTTGGCTAACGAAGGCAGCAACAGAACATTCCCGATGATCGAAGTCAAAGACGGTCACCATCAGCTATCGCATCACGAGAATCAACAAAACAGCATCGAAAAGATCGCTAAGATCGATCGCTATTATGCTGAGCAGTTTTGCTATTTCCTAAAGAAGCTCAAAGAAACTTCGGACGGAGAAGAAAATCTGCTAGATCACTCGATGATCGTCTTTGGCGGTTGCATCTCCGACGGAAATCGTCACGACCACCACAACCTTCCAATCTTATTGGCAGGAAAAGGTGGCCAAGGTTTGCAGACGGGTCGCTTGGTTGAGTTCCCTCAATATACGCCGTTGAACAACCTATTTTCGACCATGCTCGACAAGGTCGGCGTTCATGACAACAAGTTCGGGGATGGAACGGGACTTTTGAGCTTGTAGTTCTCCATGGGATGGATAGCGGAATCGTGCGCATGCGTATCCTCGTTTTTTGCATCGCGATCACATCTGCGCTATGTTTTATCGACGCGTCTCAAGCACAAGAACAGCTCGATTCGCATCAGAGCCAAATCGACTCCATCGTTTCCGAGCATCTCGCGATGCGAGGAACGACACTAAGCCAACCAGCGGACAAGAATACGTTGGTTCGTCGCACTAGCGTGAACTTGATGGGGCGATTGCCATCGTTTGACCAGGTGCAAAGGTTTGTTCAAAAACCCAATCCCGAGTCCTATTTGCTTTTTGTTGATGAGTGTCTTGCATCTCCCGAATTTGCCGAACGTACCGCGATGGAATGGCTGCTCGCGGCCCAATACTCGCATCAGACTCTTGGGCTGCCCAGCAATGCAAATCACCTCCGGAGTTTTCGCGATTGGGTTGTCTCGTCGATCGATCAAAACCAACCGGTGGACCAGTTCTTACTCTGGCAGCTAGCTGGTGACATGCTGCCCAATGCTTCGGAC
>CAIXME010000232.1 GCA_903920425.1 uncultured Pirellula sp.
CCCAACCCGCAACAACCCGAACAAGAGAAGCCGAATCCAACGGATCCTGACAAGCCCAGCGAAAACAAGCCCAGCGAAAACAAGCCCAGCGAAAACAAGCCCAGCGAAAACAAGCCCAGCGAAAGCAAGCCAAACGAAGGTAAGCCTAACGAGAGCAAGCCTAACGAGAGCAAGCCTAGCGAGAGCAAGCCTAGCGAGAGTAAGCCTAGCGAGAGTAAGCCATCCCAAAACGATGAGAAATCCGAATCGGGAGACGAATCGGAGGGGCAACAATCTGACAAATCGGACGAGCCCGAGTCCAAGCCCGAGACACGCGAAGAGAAGGCCAAGAAGCGTGTTGAGTCAGCCAAGAAGCGAATGGAAAAGGCTCAACAAAACTTGGAACAAGAAAAGCGTGATGAGGCAGTCAAAGAGCAGCGAGAGGCAGAACGAGAGCTTCGAGAAGCCGTAGAAGAACTGGAGAAAATACTTAGGCAATTGCGAGAAGAAGAAATCGAGCGGTCTCTGGTAGACGTAGAATCCCGATTGCGCAAAATGCTCGACCTGCAACGTTCCGTGCGTGAACAAACCGCTTCCCTTGGGAATCTAACAGGAGATCTAAAAGATAGAACGCTCGAGATTCAATCGAACAAACTCTCCATTGAACAATCCAAGGTGGTGATGGAAGGACAGCGTGCGTTGCTCCTGTTGCAAGATGAGGGATCGAGTAAAGCGTTTCCCGAGGCGTTAGAGCAAGTCAATCGCGATGCTCAGATGGTCGCAAAACGTCTGGTGGAAGCGAATGTCTCACAATCTACGCAATTGCTAGAAGACGAGATCATTGGTGCACTTGAAGAAATGCTTGACTCGCTCAAGCAGGTACAAAAGAAACGCGAAGAAAAGAAACGTCAGTCCAATCAGCAGCAACAGCAGCAATCCGGAGGAGAGGAAGATCAACCGTTGGTCGATTCTATTTCCGAGCTGAAGCTACTGAAAACATTGCAATTGCGAGTCAATCGCCGAACCCAATCGCTCGCAAAGCAGACGGACAATCAAGAAGACGTCATCGGTCAAATCGCCGACCCGAACCTGAGAGGTGAGGTAGAGGATTTGGCTGAACGGCAACAAAAGATTCACGAAGTCGCTCGTGATATTCTGCTGAAAGCTGCCACCAAAGACTAATAACAATACCGTGCCATTCGGAGAAACTGCGTGCTTCGCACGGTGATTCTGCGTGTGGCACGCGGCGATGATTCATGCATCGCACTGCGATGATTCCTGCATCGCACTGCGATGATGTGCATGCGACGCAATGGCTGGCTATGGTCGAGCAGGTCAAATCGTTTTCGTTTGACCTGCCAACCACGCTGTCTATTGGTCTTTCTTTTCTGCTTCGACCCAAAGTTCATCGGTGTCGGGGTGGTAGCGGTAAATCATTCCCGCAGGGAGTTGTGGCAACTTGATCCCTTTGATTGTTTCCATGTACTCCTCGTGGCTCTTGGGGTTGCGTCCGTTGAGGGCTTTGAAAGCGTTGAGCGTCGAAGGCAATTGGATTTCAAAGACGATCTTTTCTTTCGTCTTGAAGAAGGCTTGGGCCGGTCCTGTAATCAATTGCCGAGGGTCGTTCCCTTTAATCCCGTCCAAGCTATCACCTTTGACTCCAACTCCGACTCCAGCGACTTGATCGGGCATTGGAGGTAGCGCTGCTTTAGCAGCTGCCTCGGCTTGTGCTGCCTTGGCCGCCGCCTCTTCTTTGAGCAACTCCTCTTCTGGTTTGCAACCAAGGGTCCAAACAATGGAACCAATCAAAAGCCATTGAAATGAAAGCATTAACTTTCGCATCGCCATTCTTCGCCATCCCCAAATAGAACGTGGAACTGAAACCTCGCGGATACTCAATCATAGTGTATCGCTAGCCCAGTTGGGAGACATTGCAACCCGCGTTGACTTTGACGCTCGGTGCAACGCGATTGCGCAACCTTTGCGTTCAGATTGGAATTTGCCAAGGTTTACGGAACGGCTTTTCCGATTCCACGCATACGTTTTCGCTTCGAAACAATATACAAAGCAATTTTATGATCGATCAGGATGCATTCCTTCGCCAAGAAGTAGAGTCGGCCTCGCCCGCAAAGTTGCGTCTATTGCTTTTGCAGAAAGCCCACGGTTTAACCTTCGTTATCCGCGATTTGTGGCAAAAAGGGCGAGCTTTTGAAGCCAAGCAGTGGGTTATCTTGATTCAAGATATCTTTACTGAGCTCTTGTCTGGTGTCGTCGACTCCAAACATCAGCTAGCAAAACAGCAGTCCGATTTGTACGTTTTCTTGTCCAAGCTGATCATTCTGGCTGACCAGAATCAAGATGTCCATTCTCTCGATAGCCTTGCCGAGATCCTTGAGATCGAGAAGGATACTTGGGAAATGTTTGTTCGCCGCGAGATGGGTGCTACATCCAACCCGCAATCCGGGTCAGTGGAAACGGAATACACTCCATTCAGCATCGAAGCTTAATCGGATTGTTGTCAGATCGACCCGCTTCGTCTGCGTATGATCCAGCTGGTCACCCAGACTCCTAGGATGGAGAGCATGACCAGAGGGCGGTCCCAAACTGTGGTTCTGATGATTTGCGGTGGTCGCTTTTCGAGAAGCCGTTGCTCGAATCGGTCAACGACACTGGAGACCTGATCCAAGCGGAGCGACTCTCCACCGCTGATAGTTGCGATTCGCCGCATCAGGTCGGGACGCGCGTCCGCCTCCAGTTTTTCGAACCAAGGGTCGCGCACTTCTATCGCTGTTTCTGCGAGAACTTTTTCGTCGTCACCACCCACCACCTGCGCCGCGAAGTACCCGACATCGACCGAGCCGAAATCGATTCGATACATGTTCTTTTGGTCCGCAATCGGGATTGGCGAATACCGTTTGGGAAGTGCGCTATCCTCGCGGTACAGGAGAACCGCCAAGTTCATCGTGCCATTCGCGTCCATGAATGCATTTGGGTCGCGAACCAATAAAGTAGCGGTTGCTTTATCTCCGGTGAGGAATGTAGCTCTATCGGGACGAATGGAAACCAATTGACCCGGCATTAACTCTTGCTGCGAAATGATCCACTGGACAAGTGACTGCCATAGCGTAGCGTAGATTCGTTCTTTGTCCGCGTATTGTGGAGCGAGAAACGCCCAGCGCCACATACCTGCACCCTCAACGACGATCGCTTGTCCTGCGCCCATGGATTGATAGGTCACAACGGGAATAGCTTTTCCGGTCGAGTCCGAAACACTCTGCAGCAACACTTGTGGCAGCCCCGATCGAGTGATTGGTTTTCCTGCGGTCGAAAGTGACGGCAACAATCCGAGTGGGTCTCCATCGAGGGTTAATGAGTCGAACACCGCAGAGTCAAAGCCGTATTGGCTAATCTTGGTTCGAAATCGAGCTTCGATTTGTTCTGACCATTGAACTGGCAGCAGTGCGGCAAGCTTTGGGTTCTTTAATCTAGCGGGCTCCCCCCGTGAACAAACCAGGCATCCACCCTTGTTGTTGATCCACTCGCTAAGGTTATCTAGCCCCCGATCCGTCAAGAACGCTTCTGCATCGCGACCAAGGATCACAACGCGGTACTGCTCTAGGGTTTCCATTTGTTCCAAAGGCGATTCCATCTCCTC
>CAIXME010000233.1 GCA_903920425.1 uncultured Pirellula sp.
CAGCCGCATGTTCAAGCGGTTCGGATACCCATGCATGGTGCAGTCGATTCGCTCAATGTTTCCGTCAGTACGTCGATCATTCTGTTCGAAGTACTGCGACAGCACGGTCGAGTCTAAGCGAACACTTCATCGCGACCCCTCCAATTTGAACGAGGAGAGGATGAAGAGTAGCGTTTATCGCTTTTCCTCCATGTTTTGCAGTCTCGCTTCGAGCTGCTGAAGTCGTGATTGCGTTTCGGCGAGCTCATTGTGGACTCGTTGCAACTCGCCGTGCAGGCTTGCTACGTATTCCGGTGTAAGCATTTCCGGAGTGATTTCGGGGCGTCCGCCGCTGTTAGGATCTTCTACGTCCGAGATCAGTGGCACGGTTGCGGTGTTGAGTTGTCGGCCGCGATAGTAGGACACAGAAATAACTTGGCCAGGCTTGGAACGCTGGATCGTGTCGAACACCGTTTCGGCTACTTGCACGGCATTGCCATCGATTTCGACGATGCAGTCTCCTGGTTTGAGCCCAGCTGCGGCCGCGGGCGATTGTGGGATCACTTCGGTGACTGAGGCGCCTCGATAAGCGGGGATTGCAAACTGGCGACGGAATCCATCGGACATATCGCTGACGTTCACGCCAAAATACGCGCGAGCTGGTCGAGAGTTGGCCATCGGCATGTTGTTGCCAGCCCCTTGGGCGAAGGGGTTGGGTGCGGTCAAGTCGATGGCTGTTCCGGGCCTTGCACCTTGTAATTGTCCTGCGATCACTCGGTCCTGCAGTACCGCAACGAGATTTGCATTGCGACCGCGGCGCTCGACTAAAAATTTGACCGGGGAGCCTGGTGTGAACTTGCTCAGTTCCTCGGCGAAAGCGTCCACCGTTGAGACCGCTTGTCCGGAGATGCCGATGACGCGATCACCGGTTCGAAATCCAGCTTTCCAAGCAGGGGATTCCGGCGCGATTTCGACCACGGTTAAACCGAAGCCGCCGCCTGGTGGAGCTTCTACGGTCAGCCCTAGAAAGCCTCCTCCACCCAGGGGGCTATTGCTAGGAATATTTCCGGCGACGCTCGGTGCTTGCGTTACCGATGGTCTCACGGGATTTGATGCGTTTGGTTTGTAGTTGGGCTTCGGTGGTGCCGGTGTAGGTTTCGATGTGCGTGATGGTGGTGCCTTCTTTGGCACTTCAGGGGAGGGGGCTGGCAACAGCATCGGTTCGTTGGCAGGGTTGATTCCTTCGTCGCTGGGCAGTGGCTGCTCGCCAGGCTCAAGCAATTCCGGCGGAGCCATTGGTTCTGCGTTCCCCCCTTCCGGAAGTTCTTCGTCCGGTTTGGGTTCTTTGTTTTTGGCTTCTTGTTGCTTCTGGAAGATCTTGGCTTCCAGTTGCTTGAGGAAGTCCTGACCGTGCAAGTTGGAGGAACCTGCCAAAAGCGAAATGGCAACGATCGACAATGAAAAAAAGGGACGCATCCTGATCAATTCCTAACCGACAAAGCATTCCGTCTGGACCCATGCAGCAACGCAATTGTTCGCATGGGGGTGCCAAAGAGCAACAACTGCCCGACAGTTTACCGATTTCGATTCACCAAATCATCACTGATTCCTAGATGCGATCAGAAGGTCGGGATGAAAAAGAAAGCCACCGAGGAAGCGTTTACCGGGGCGTTAAATCACGCTACGGTTCTGTTTGCAGCACCTGCAACCACATTGATCGCCAGGTCGCCGGCACAATCGGCCTTGGCTGCGGATGAAATAGGCGATGGACCAACCAAATCGCTGGCATTTCTTGATCGGCCGAACCACCATGGGTTAACCCGTTGGATGGTTTTGATCTAGCCACAAGAGCAAAAATCGCGAGAATTTCCCCTTTGTAGGTTGGCTGCCTCGTGCTTGTTGTCAAGTCTCTCTCCTGGGACCTCTTCGGAATTACCCTCAACGGAATTGCCGTACGCAAGTTGCGGGTCCCGCAACGAACCTCTCATAGTTGTCTCCAGGTATAAACATGCAAAAATCACTAGTACTACTCAAACCAGATGCCGTTGAACGTCGATTGATCGGTGAAGTTATCAGCCGTTTTGAGCGCAAGGGCTTGAACATCGTCGCAATGAAGATGCTGCGAGTCACCCCAGAATTATCCAAGCAACATTACGCCGAACACGTTGCCAAGCCTTTCTATCCTAACCTCGAAGAGTTCATTACCTCGTCCCCGATCGTAGCGTTGGCTGTCGAAGGCCTGGACGTCATCCGCGTCGTTCGCGAAATGCTAGGCGCCACCAACGGTCTCAAGGCTGCACCGGGCACGATCCGCGGCGATTACTCCAGCTCGCGTCAAATGAACCTCGTTCACGCTTCGGATAGCGAAGAGTCCGCGGCTCGCGAATTGGCTTTGTATTTCCAACCATCTGAAATGTGCGAATACACACCAACACTTGTTGGCAGTTTCCGTGCAAGCGACGAATCTTAATCCCGGTAACGCAACTTACTTGCTTATCGAAAACCTTAACCACTGAATACTGCAAATGCGTCGCAACGACATTCGGAACATCGTCATCATCGCTCACGTTGACCATGGTAAAACAACAATGGTTGACTGCTTGCTCAAACAGAGCGGACAGTTTCGAGATTCGCAACTCCAGGGGACTTGTATCCTGGATAGCAATGATCTCGAACGCGAACGAGGGATCACGATTCTCTCCAAGAACATTGCGATCGAATACAAGGGTGTGAAGATCAATTTGATCGACACCCCTGGCCACGCGGATTTCGGTGGTGAAGTGGAACGCGTGGTGCGTATGGCCGACGGAGCATTGGTTCTAATGGATGCGTCCGAAGGGCCAATGCCACAAACCCGATTCGTGCTTGCCAAGGCGCTCGAACAAGGCGTAAAGCCAATCGTGGTGATCAACAAGATCGACCGTCCGGATGCGAGATGCAATGAGGTTATCGAAGAAGCTCTCATGCTCTTGGTAGATCTCGGCGGCGAGCACTTCATGGATCACTTTGACGTTATTTTCGCATCGGGCCGAAGCGGTTACGCGACGCGCGACTGGAAGGTTCCGGGCGAGAACATGATTCCGCTCCTGGACATGATCCTTGAGAAGATTCCTGGACCAGAAGTAGAGCCAGAAGCTCCTTTGCAAATGTTGGTGACCAACCTCGACTGGTCTGACTACGTTGGTCGTATCGCCATCGGTCGAATCCAATGCGGTACCATGAAAAAAGGACAAACCGTAGACTTGGCCAAGGACGAAGGAAAGGTGGTTCCAGCCACCATCGCTAACCTGCAAATCTTTGACAAGCTCGGTCGCGTTGATACGGAAATGGCAACCGCCGGGGACATCGTTGCGGTCGTCGGTTTGGAAAACATCGAGATCGGTGACACTATTTGCAACCGGGGCGAGCTCAATGCTCTGCCACGTTTGACCGTGGATGAGCCAACCCTCGAAATGATATTCAGCGTCAACACATCGCCGCTCGCTGGTCGCGATGGGAAATACGTGACAACGCGTCAGCTCAAAGCACGTCTCGAAAAAGAACTTGAACGCAACGTCGCACTTCGCG
>CAIXME010000234.1 GCA_903920425.1 uncultured Pirellula sp.
ACAGGAAGAGGCCAAGGTGCAGGCGGCCAACGCTGCATTGGCGAGCAAGGAGTCCGAGTCCATTCCCGGTGCCACGATACTTGCGTCACCCGAAACGTTGGTATCGAAATGAATCGCCTCGCTATCGCGGATTCGTAAAGACGCGAACAACACGGAGTGGGCAGCTCCACTGCCCATCGCATCCCCGTTTGGCGTTGGATTGTAGACGCCGGCGGGAAATGCTGATCGATTCAATCGAGCTTGGATGCAATGGCTTGGGTTGCTATAACACCGCTTTCCAATCTGAATAACCCACCATGTGGAATACGTATCGATGAACCTGCTTGCGTACATCATCCAACACCCTGTATTCCTTGTGGGAGTTGGCGGTGCTATCGGAAGCAACCTTCGTTACGGAGCGGGGTGTTTGATCCGATACGCGGCGGTTGGTTCGGCCATGCCCATTGCGACGACTGCGATTAATATCGTCGGATCCTTTGTGGTGGGTTGCGTTGCGGCCAGCGTGGACGACCGTTTGCATCCTCGCTACTTGTTTCTCGGCGTAGGGCTATGCGGCGGGTTCACGACGTTTTCGACTTTTTCATTAGAGGTTGTCGAAGGGCTCCAGCAAGGGAGAACGAGCGAGGCTTTCCTCTTGTGTGTCCTCAATGTCTTGGGCGGATGCTTGGCGTTGTATGCAGGCTTTGCGTTGTTCCAGACCAAGTGAAGCAAACCCGTCCGCCCGTTCTTGCTGCAGCCAGCAAAACGCATAGAGCTATGGCTACGCGGCAGACAAATACGGTATCCAGCTATGGGGACAGTTGAGGCGTCACCCATTGGGGGCGTCAAATCGCGTGAGGCTGCCCCGAGTCGGTCAAGAGCCTACGGATCACCGTTGGCTCCGTTTACATCCGTTCGTAAAAGCAACCACTAACCGCCGAGGTGGTTTAGGACTTGCAGGACTCCATTCAGATGAGCCATGCGTGGTCCGTAACGGTCAAGAAATTCAGAGAAGACGTAGTCGCTTTCGGACAGAGCGTCCTTGGAGTCGGCAACTTCGTCAGCCAAGTTTTGCAAAAATTCAGTTTGAACGCTCGACAGCGTCTCAAGAGCTTGTTTGCAAGAACGCACCAGCTTGGGGTGTGCATTTCGCCACTGAGTCAATTCATTTTGACGCTGCGTGTTCGCTTGATTGCTAGCTTGTAGAACTTGCTTGTTAACTTGCAAGATCTGGTCAAGCAGTTGGTTTTGGCGTTGTTGAGATTCAATCAACTGACGAGTCAACGCTATCAAAGCGGCGCCAACATCGGTGGGTCGAGCAGGTTGGTTCGATGTGGCTTCTGCAGAAACATCGATACTAAACACTGGGGAAAAATGTGCGGGATCGTGTGACATTGGGATTGCGCAATCTGTTCTATAGGTACGATTCCAAAACCGGCAGATTCACTTCAGATTTTCTCAAGTTGGGAGAAACTCAGTATAGTCGGAGTGAGGTACAAAAGTCGAGCATCTGGCCACGCAATTATAAACTTTGCCGGTTGTAGCGGTTGTTCGCATTGAGTCGACTGAACCGCTAAGTCGGATCGCACTGAACGAAACGGCAAAGCTCAGACGAAGCTATCCTGCCGGTTGAACGCATTGTCTTGGCAAACCGGTCGCTCTTGGATGCACAGTTGGTATGGAAGCAAAGAAACAAAACACGATGATCTCCCTAGGTTTTGTAACAGTTCGCCATCATCCCGTTCACGGGTATTTTGGTGGCTACCTGATCCTAAACAGCCTTGCTCGGCCTCTCGAATTTCATTGCACATTACCCGTTCAGCCTACCCGCGCACAGCAGATCCTCTACGGTGCCACGTTGAGCGAATTCGTGTGCGGCGAGCAGATCGCTCGCGCCTTGGTGACCAAAGCAAAATGCACTCCAGAAGTTTTATTCGCGGATACGCAATCTGTGTTGACACTTCGTCACATGCACTCCATTCCTTTGAGTGTTGTGGAGACTGGCGAGAGCAACGAAAGCTCGCTTCTGCGTCCTCAGACCAAGCGAGATCAGTTTCATCGCTTCAAAGCGTTCGGGCACAGTTTCACTTTGTTGCCCGAGTATGCGTCCGATGCCCGTGCATTTGAATCGTTGTTCGATACCAACAAATCGCCCATCGACCTGTTGGAGCCGTTCGGTCGAATTGAGGAAGCGATACTCGAAGCACACCCTGCCACCAAGGCCGCGTAACCATGTTGCAATCATCCGACAAGTCTCCACACGATTGCGTCGGTCCGAGTTGGTTCGCGGGTGACTTGCCTGTCCTCTTTTGGGACAACGACAGTACCTCGCTCGGATCAGCAGACTTGGTGGGGGAGCCGGAGCAATGCGCTATCCAG
>CAIXME010000235.1 GCA_903920425.1 uncultured Pirellula sp.
AAAAAACTTTGCATCCGCTTCTTGTGCGATGGCACGTGCAATCAGAGTCTTTCCGCAACCCGGTGGTCCGTAAAGAAGCACTCCACGCGGCGCATCGATCCCCAACCTCTCGAACACTTCCGGGTACCGTAGTGGCAACTCGATCATTTCCCGTATGCGGGCTAATTGCGGTTTTGCCCCTCCAATATCTTCAAAGGAAGGAATACCGCTAGCCTTTTCACAAGTCGTCTCTTCAAAAACGAGCTTTGTATTCTGACCGATCACCACGGCACCGCTCGGCTCCGTGGCTTGGACATCGAAATCCACAGCTTCATTGCCAAACAGAGTTGCTCGTATACAGCCGCCCGCTTGAACAGGCACTCCATCGACCAGGCTAGCGATGTAATCGAGATCGCGATCATTTGGTCGCAAATTGCGAGCCTTGAGGCGTACGGATTCCGCAACCGTTACGATCGCTTTGCTGACCTGAACAAAGGTGTCGAGGCCGCACCCAGCTGCTTCTCGTAATAGCCCATCCATATGGATGCGAGATTGTCCTCGCGTATCCTGATGCGCCAACATCGCTTTGCCAACTGCGGAGCGCTCGCCCTGGATCAGAACGACATCCCCTGAACGAACGTGCAGTCGCTCCATGTCGGAGGGATCTAGCCTTACCAATCCTCGCCCAACATCTTTGCTAGGGGACTCGGAAACGCGGAGCGTGATTTGACTCTCAGCAGCTTGGGTTATCATTGGTTACGATTGAGCTCCATCGTTCACTTGAAGGCGAATCTCTACGATGCCATTGTTAGTCATTACATTGACATTATCACGGGAAATTGGTGCCGGAACATCGATGGCTTTCTCGTAACGAGTCATGGAGCTATGACCGATCAGCATGATTTGCGAATCGCTCACAAAGCGAATCTCAACGTTGTCTCTGGAAACGCCAGGCATTTCAGCGACGATCAAAAGCCCGTTGCCCTCTTCGAATGTCTCTACAATGGGCTCGCGCACAGTCTGCACAGGCCGCGAGGTACTATTCTCGCTACCAGACGGTTGCTTTACTGTCTGCTTGGGTGCAACGTGTTGTTCCGTGCTAAACCCGTCTGCAGACCGACTGCCACCAAAAGATTCGCCTCCGAACTTTACTGAATATCCAAAGGAACCGGCTACCTTTTTAGAGGGATCATTGCCGCCTATATCCATGGACTTTTTAAGCTGCTCGCCTTTTTCGGCCAATGAACCGAGTTGATTCAGGATCTGCGAAACCCCGCCGAGCATCCCTCCGATATTGAACAATCCGTCCATATCCAATGCTTTGTCCGCGCCGCCTTTGTTAGTCGGGTCTTTTTCCGTTCCATCTTCATTTCTGTTCGGTTGCATTTGCATGCCTTTTCAGGTTAAGAGCCAAGTGGAAGTTTGTTTTCAGAGTCGATAGTAGATGGCGATACCGGGCGCCCCATGGGATACTTGACGTGGACGTCATCTGGCAGCCACTTTTCCAAATGGTGAAGCATCCCCAAGAAAATGATCCCCGTTTGATTCGGTAGCAATGTCTTGTCGATCCGCTCTGCGATGAATTGATCACGCGAAGTAAGCAGGTCGGCTAGCTGATCAGCGATCGTATCTTCGCTCTCGGAACCGTCCTCTGAAAGCGGCTGGGATGCATCTGCCAGGCCGATTGATTTGCGAACGAGCGTGTACTCTGCAACAAGAAGTTCGGCGGACTCGGTTCCCTTCAGCGTCGCTCCCTGCTCAATGAGCCACTCCAACAAAAGATGATTCGCACTTCCCACCGCGGCTAACTCGTGGACGATTTTCAATTCCAGCCCACTTTGATGCCCCGGTACAACAGGCAAAGCGTCTTGATAGACGACTAGTTGCGTGAAGTCGAGGCTTAACCTTTGGATAGCGGAACGCAACTCGTCCCAAAAGCGAACCACCTGACGACGACTAGCCTCGATTTTTTCGCGAGGCATTGCCGCGGACCGGATTTGCTCCAGGGAGTGTTCAAGCCTACCGAGATCGGCGGCTGTGTGCACAATCGGGACGAGAAGCAGTGTTCGCATATCAGATTCCAACGTCAGAGAAGGAAGTAATCTGTGGCGTTGCCGGTAAAGGCATACCGAGGAAAGGCCGTTTGCTGCTAGAAGTTAACTCGGACATCGACTTGAGCGATCGTCCATCGAACACCTGCCCCATGTACGAGGCGATCGCATCAGCCTCATCTTGGTCGAGGTGCTCACGGAAGACGGAGATTACTTCGTTGAAGTTTGTCTTGGCGCAAGGCCCAGAGGATTCAAAGTTTTCTGGCTTCAGCCGAATGTTCTTTCCAATGCGCTGTTTCCACCACTTCTTGAAATCGGCGACATCTCCGGGTGACTTGATCAAGAAATGCGACAGCCCCCGCAGCATCACCGCGTTGTCTCTTGCACATGCCTCAAGTCCGATTGCACCCAACTGCTCACGATACGCAGGAGCTTTATCGACGGCAGCTTTCGAGATCGAATCCGCCCAACTCTTGCTATGCATATTGATTTTGATAGCGCCGGTGTACGCTGGAGCAGCTTGCGTTAGCCCAAACATCAGCTCTGCCACTTCGGGGAATTCTCTCAAGTGCTCCATCATCCCTCTCAAGAACTCCACAACGACGCGACCTGGTAGCTTACTGAGCCGAACTTGCTCATTGAAAAAGTATTGATGCAATTGAGCTTCCGCTTCTGGTCCACCGACGGTCGCTGCCTCAATTACTTTCTCAAGCAAGAATTTCCCATCCCGGCGGCCAGCCACCATGCCGTGCCGCTGAAGCGATTCGTGTCGAGGTGCTGCATGGTAACCTCGCTCAACAGCGTTAGTGACCATGCGTTCTCCGCCTGCAGGCAATCGATGGAAGCGAGCGTGGCGTTCGAAGCAACCCATCGCATCTTCCAAATAGCCACGAACCAACTTGGCGTCGTCAGGTTCGGCATGCGATTCGACTATACGGATCACACGTTCGTACACTTGCTGCATGATACCCGCGTTGAACGATAGATTCGGCAACAGATATCTCGCAATGTACTGACGGAATTCAATTCCGTTGACACCTGCAGGTCCCGCAGGAATCAACGCTAAAATCTTCGAGAGAACCAATCGGACATCACGAT
Organism: uncultured Pirellula sp.; assembly: GCA_903920425.1. Classification (GTDB taxonomy): domain Bacteria; phylum Planctomycetota; class Planctomycetia; order Pirellulales; family Pirellulaceae; genus JBKCUI01. Next base: position 3,129 of record CAIXME010000235.1, read on the forward strand.
ACGATGCGCGTCGATCGGCCATGAAAGGACTGAAGTTATCGATGGCCCAGTTGGCAGACTCCACCGCCGCACGATCAATCACTTCGCAAAGTCTCGACACAGCCTCCGTGCGACGAGCGATCTCAACGGTTTGTTGCATCCAAACCCGAAACGCCTTTCCGATCTGCTCACCCAAATGTTCGTTGACCACCTCTAGAAGCAATTTGAGATTCGTAGCAAGCAAGCTTGTGTTCGAGTTTGGCATTTGTGCCAATACGTTCGTACCCCAAATGCGAGCAAGATCCGCAACCTGTGTTTCAGGTGCACCGCAAGCATGGAGGATTGCGATTTCCGAAATCAATTGGCGGTTTACCATCGACACGTTGGTTTGGAATTCGTCCGAACGCAAAAGCCCCAGGGACTCGCCGCGTTGTAACAATTTCTCCGCAACCGCGTCAGAAACAGCTCCCGCCATGTTGGTGAGTTTGACGGCCTCAATCAAGGCATCGACATTGTCTGCCATTCCTTCCAACATTTCGTTGACAGCCACAGCCGCATCAGGGCCGCAGCATTCGACAATGCCTTCTCGAATCGTGAGAAAGGTCCAGTACCAAACCTCAGACGAATACTCTACCTGATTCATCAGTCGCTCAATCACCCAACCGGCAAACTGCTTCTGCATGTCTTTTGCCGACATGGATTTCATCAATCGCGCCATCTCCTTGACCAGTAGCTCGATATCACGCTTGCATTTTGGAACGCTCGATGCTCCGTATTTGGCCTTTACATCAGGCATAATGGACATGACTCGGTCGACAGCGAACTCAGCAATACGACGATGGGCTTTATGAATCACGGCGCTGTGTGACGCTTGCCGAACGCAACGGATAATCTCCTCGAATACCGTATCGATAAACGGATGTGCATGGGCGGGCAATTCTCTTCGGGCGCCCTGCTGAATGAAATGGAAAAAGATTTCCATATGTTCGCCGGTGACGTTGCCACCATCCAAATGCCCAATCAACCAAGATAGCACTTTTTCAAAGAGTATCTCGGTCGATCCCTCGCGAATCGCCTGGGCTGCATAACGCAGGATGATGCGACCATCTTGATGCCCTTTTTTGCGTCGCAGCGATCCCTTTGGTGCATCAAAGCCTGGAGAAATGTCACAAAACGCATGCGTAGCATAATCAATGATTTCAAACTCAGACTTCTGTATCAGATTGGAAATCAACATGCGATGTGGCAGTTCAAGTGACGAACATAACGCTTGCTCGTTTTCCAATGCTGTCAGGTATCTGCCCTCCGTGGAGGTCATCATTTTTGAGAATGCTTGTGCCATGTTTTTAGATCCATCCTGGTAAACTGAGATTTTGAAAGGTGAATGTATTTGATTGTGAAAAGTTACAAGACTAATAGGGTTCAGTTTGTCGTATGGCGACCGGTCTAGTTTGCACCGGTTTCCAAGAGCGTATTTAAGATGTTTGCATGTGCTTTTCCATCCACCCCTTGATCGCGAATCGTTGCGATGCGTTCTGGCGATGACAACAGGAACAAGCTACTCGAGTGACCTTGTTTGGCGCATTGCGATTGCACACAATCCACGTCGCGGCCGAGAAAGTGGGAAAAGAGTCCAGCGAGAATCCCTGCAGTGAGCGCATCGGCGGAATAGGTAATATCATCCCGATAGATATCCGACATGATGGCACCTTGCAGAGATAGCTGGATGACACCTTTGTCAAAGTATTGGTAATCCAAATCGAGGAGTCCCCAGCCGTTTTGTCCAAACTCCTGAATCAAAAGACTCTGAAAAAATGCAACAGGAAACTCACGGGCTGGATGCTCGTAAAACAACGTCCATTCAGCATCCATTCCCTTGCCGAAGTCTCTCCCCCACCTCTTGCCGCATCGATGCAATACTTGCTCTGTTTTGCTACCGCATTCTTTTTCCAAAGCGCGATGCAAACCAATTAGAAAATCATTTGTCAGCGCTAGCATCCTTCGCCCCGCTCGATTGTAAAGGACTCCGGTCTCAACATTGGCAGTAATGTAGAGCCGCTCCAGATAGTAATTTTTGAATTGCAGTTCGTCGGTGATGGACATATTTTGTTCCCTTGGACTTGCTCCTGTTCCCTATCAGACCGCCGGTGTAGCAGGCATAGGGAATTCCGACATAACTTGGATGGTACGATTCAGATACGGTTCGAATTTCGCAAACGTTTCGGGCGGCAACGTTTGTCGAAACCCTTGCTTTAGGTAGGTATAGGTGTCCCGATTGAACTCTGGCGTGAAATTGAGGCCAGCCAAAATGGTGCGCAACCAATACAGCAACTTGTCCTCGAGCAAGCTCATTTCGTCGATCAACATCGCTTGTGCCATAAAGCGCGTCGTCAACTGAACGTCTCGAAACGCCTTGGCCCACGCACTACCATGATATTTATCAAAGTTGGGATACCGCTTGCGCGTGTTATCGATACAGAAACGCACCGCTGCGTCTTCGTTTTCTTCGATAAGAGCTACCGCATCCAGCCGCTCCTGAAACGTGCTTGTGTACTGCACTAGCTCCTGACGCTCGTCTGCCGTCAAGTAGCGACTATCACTATCCAAGATGATCGAATTGATTCTATTGTTCATTCCGCAGCTCCCTTATATGGCTTCTTGAATGCGAGTGGTTTGACGAAGTTGTTCTTTCAACGCCATGTTTTGCAAATTGAGGTTCAGCATACGATTGACTAGCCATTCCGTTGGCGACTCGCTCTCTGCCTCTTTCGGCGCATTGATGCGGCCGAGTTCGTAGTTCAGCTCGATCACTAACTGCTCAAGTTGCTGGACGTAGTCATCGCTCGCTTTCGATGATGACCGGCGAACATCCGTGATCGAGGGCATATTGAAGGTCTCCTGCTTTTTCGAAGCGACAGGAGTCGTTGAGTGTGTCTGGATAGGTTTCGTTTCCCTGGCCGCAACTTGCCTGTGCCCTTCGTCATGGGCGACGGATTCCAATTCGTTTAGCCTATTCCGATTTGCGTTCGATTTGAGAGCAGACTCCGGCTCGCTACGAACCGTTGAAACGGATTGCTCCTCCGGCATCCCCGAGCCGGGAGACGATTCTGCGATAAGCACCGTTGCTATTGGCTTCTCTTTTACAGGAGCAATTACCTCAAGCTCCTCAACCGGAGCCGCACCAACCGGAGCCGCAACAACCGGAGCGGCAACAACCGGAGCAGCAACAACCGGAGCAGCAACAACCGGAGCAGCAACAACCGGAGCAGCAACAACCGGAGCAGCAACTACCGGAGCAGAAGATTCCGCTCGTGTTGGTGTCGACGCGGTATCTGGAACCGCAGAGCCCATCTCTGGAGCTGGAGAAACAACCGTTGCAACCACTTCAGGTACTGCAACTACTGGCTCGGATCGTTCCATCTCAGTCGCCGATTGCAACGCGGGACTTGCGACGGATTCCGGTACCACCGCCGCTTCAGCGGGTTTCGGTGCTGGTGATTCGGGGGTAGCTACCTGAGCAGCGGCCAACGAACTATCCTCACCAGCAACCGCCCGTTGGACCTCCGATGCAACTATCGACGTTGGTCCATTTGTTCCTTCGAGACATCCCCACGGCTGGCATTTGACAGCCTGAAAGCCCTTGGCATTCGACCAGTTCACCAATGTGCTCAGTTCACGAACGGGCCTATTGCCGAGCATCACTGCGGCAATCGCAAATGCAGTCTCGGGTCGAGTAGGTAAACTATCTGATTGGGATTCAAGTGACATAGCAAAAGCATTCATTTCGCACGGGGAAGACGATCGCGATGAACTAGACCTCTTTGACTTTCTTCATGATGTCTTTTCCTGTTGCTCCCTGGCTTCGCCAGAACGCAGCGGCGTCGACTCTGTCAGCATGTGAAATCAGAAACTTGCAGTGGTCAGCACCCATTGCGTAGCATTGGATCTCGACACAACCGAAGTC
>CAIXME010000236.1 GCA_903920425.1 uncultured Pirellula sp.
CCGTCGCAATTGCTCGCTTCGTTGCGATCCAAAGTTTTGTCTATGGGAGGACAGATCAGCAACAATTGCTTGTTCCAAGAATGGATTCACCAGGGTGACACCATCGTTGGAATCAAAACGACACAAGGTGATTTTACGGCGGATGAATTCGTCTTGTGCGGAGGGATCTGGTCGGATCACTTGATACGTCCATTGAAACTAGAACTTCCGATGCAGCCTGGAAAAGGCTATTCCCTCACGCTCCCCAACCCAATCGAGCTGCCTAATGTGTGCTCCATTCTGTGCGAGGCCAGAGTCGCTGTAACCCCAATGGGAAACAGCTTACGTTTCGGTGGAACAATGCAGATCGGGGAATTGAATCAGATGATCGATCCGCGACGTGTTCATGGCATCATCAAAAGCATTCCGAAATACATGCCTCGCTTTCGCCCTCAACATTTCGATGGTATTGAGCCATGGTGCGGCTTGCGTCCAGTTTCCCCCGATGGGATGCCCTACATTGGGCGTACCAAGAACTGGAAGAATCTCACCGTAGCGACCGGCCATGCCATGATGGGGCTCAGCCTTGGCCCCATCACTGGCGAACTGGTCAGTCAAGTAGTCCACGGCCAACCAACCAAGTTCAATATCGAGCGTCTATCTCCCGACCGTTATTCCAACTAAGTCCTCCCAAAATGCTACATCTCAAAGTCCGACTGTTTGCGATTCTGTTTTCTCTCTCTGCCATCAGTCCGGTACGCTTTGCCACCGCACAAGATGCAGCCGTGGTTCCTGAAGGCCAAAAAGTATGGCGACAGTTATTCAACGGAACCGACTTGACCGGCTGGACTCCGAAGATCCGATACCACGAGCTAGGCGAGAATTTTGGCAACACATTTCGGGTAGAAGATGGCTTGCTCAAGGTCCGCTACGACGCTGATAAATACACGAAGTTCGATGAAACGTTCGGTCACTTGTTCTTCGAGGAATCGTTTTCTTCCTACCGATTGCGAATCGAATATCGGTTTGTGGGTGCTCAGTGCCCGGGCGGGCCGGGGTGGGCTTTGCGCAACAGTGGCGTGATGCTTCATGGCGAACTTCCAGCAACCATTACGAAAGATCAAGATTTCCCGGCATCGATCGAAGTTCAGTTCTTAGGTGGGGACGGAAAGAACCCTCGCCCAACAGCAAACCTGTGCACCCCCGGCACCAACGTCGTAATGAACGGCAAACTTTTTGAACCGCATTGCACGAACTCCAAATCCAAGACTTTCCATGGCGAAGACTGGGTGACGGCCGAGATAGAAGTTCGCGGCAACGAAGTAGTACGCCATTTTGTGAATGGTGAGCTGGTGCTGGAATACCAGCAGCCCCAATTGGATCCCAAGGATGCTCACAGCAAAGTCCTTTTGGATTCTGGTGCAAAATTGCAATTGGACCATGGCACGATTTCGTTGCAATCAGAAAGCCATCCCATCGATTTTCGCAAAGTGGAAATCATGGTCTTTCAACCGAACTAGCCTCAAGGCCATTGCCCTAGTTCGTCTGACCTTGAATCAATCGTTGCCTTGAGCCCCCGAATGTCCCCCCCTGGAGGAACGTGCGCTATGATGCATAAAGCTCTGTGTTTGCTTGTCGCTGTTTTGTACGCCTGCGGATGCACCGCAAACGCTCATGCTCAGATCCTCGACCATCAAAGACAATTGGAGGCTCAATCGTTTTGGGACAATCGCGATTGGGATTGGTATAAATCCAACATTCCATTTTTTGAATGCCCCGATGCCGAGATCAACACGACGTACTACTATCGATGGGAACTGCTCACCAAGCACCTGACGTATGGCTCGCGACAAAGCGGTTACTCCTTTACCGAGTTCATCGACCGCCCTTTTTGGTCCGGTGCCTTCGGTGCAATTAGTTGTCCTGCAGGTTTTCAGCTCTACGAAGCGAGATGGTTGCGTTCGCCAGAAATCGCAAACGACTACACTCGCTATTGGTTCCGTACTCCAGGAGCTCAGCCTCGCAACTATTCCACATGGATAGCAGACTCGGCATGGGCCGTGCATCAAGTGCACCCCAACAAAGATCACCTTGTCGGTTTGCTCCATGATCTGATCGAGAACTACGAAGGATGGGAAAAGCGCCATTTCGTCGAAAGCGTCGGACTGTTTTGGCAAACAGGGCATGATGATGGGATGGAGTTCAATATCAATAGTCGTCAGACCCAAGATATTCTGCGAGGGGCACCGAGCTTTCGCCCCTCATTTAATGCCTATATGTGGGCCGACGCAGTTGCCATCGCACGCATTGCGAAGCTGGCCGATGATGAACCGAATGAAAAGAAATTCCAGTCCAAAGCCGATCTTATCAAGGAACGCGTACAGACACTTTTGTGGGACGAGAAGCGGGCATTTTTCTTTCCCAAGTTTCGGGACAATGAAGAGCGCGATGGACACAAAATCCGTGCGGGTACATTGACATACCAGTCTGGACAGTTCGAAGGGGACTCGCATGGTCGTGAACTAATCGGCTTCGTACCGTGGCAATTCGAAATGCTCGATGACAATAAGGGGTTTGAACAAGC
>CAIXME010000237.1 GCA_903920425.1 uncultured Pirellula sp.
ATAGAGTGTTGCAGATAATGGCACACCATCCTTGCGTTGGTACTTTACGATTTGCTTTTTGATGCCTCGGATTTGTGGCGTTGGGTCTTTAAAGTTAGTGAGGGCGGCTTCTGTGTTAGCGCCGAGATCTCTCAAAAAGTAATTCGATGGAGTGGTAGGCGATTCACGGCGCGTGATCACGCTTGGCTTGTTGGTCTCCTCTGTGGATAGCACCGATACGACACTTTCCATGGTGCCGGCCGTGCATCTCCACAGTCGCTGCGTCTCGAGCGTTACCAAGTTCTTTCGATCCAAGAATGGGAGATTGCCCTCGGGGCTTGCTCCTTGCCCGGAAAGCCAAACCCAATCGCCAACTTGTTGGGCGATCGGGAATCCGTTTTTATCTGGTTTGGAGAGCATTCGACCTGGGTCACCATACCGATCTCGCATACTCCGGTCGACAATGGTTTTCGGCGTTTGATCCGGGTGATCCGTGTTGTGGAGCAAGGACCTGACCCAGCGGCGATCTCGATCCGATTCCGTTGTCATCAAAAGAGATGGGTTAGCAAACGATGAAAGCCCACTGAACCGATGTTCCAAGCGAATGAGATCGCGCGGCGCATCCTTGAACGGGGCTGCTAGGGTTTTTATCTGGTCGCGATGGGGGACCTTTTTGCGAGGATCCCCTTCGTCTAACGCTTCTGTCCATACGAGCGTAGCTGGATAACCTGTGCGCCAATTGACCGATCGAGGTCCCTTGCGAACACCTTCGATGGGGATGTTCTCTTCCAATGGTACATCTGCAACTTGATAGAGCATGGTCCCATCGATGCCCCATACTTGAATCGTATGTGGGAATGAACCGGCCGTCATCAAATACGAGAATGGTTTATGGAGAGTCGTGACCAGCAGATGCTTGCCGTCTGGCGAAACCGCCGCAGCATCTAGCATTGCGGGCTTTCCAATTTCGATCGGTGCGGTGTTCGCCTCGAGGATGGCCAACTGCGATGTGCCAAAGTACTCAAACAACGCTTCGTCGTGGGAGTTGGAGAGTAAGTCCTGGTAGGTTCGAACGGGTGAAGTATTACCGAAGGATTCTTGGATGTTCGGACCGGAGGGTGCTTTGGGAGCGGTGGGTTCGGGGCCGCGTGTGGCGGGTACCAAGTGGCAGAGAACACGTTTGCCGTCGGGCATCCATTCGATCGCGCCCAGCACTGTAGAAAGTCGATCGGTCAGCAGGACGGGCTTTTGAGGCTGAGTCGTGGAAACCCACCACAGTTGGGTTCCCTGTTCTGTGACACACGAATAGACGAATGACTTCGAATCGTGAGACCAACTGACGGAAGCGATCCTCGTGTTTTCCGCGATCGGAATGCGGGTCAAGACGTTGGAATCCCGAGTGCGTAGAGACAGCCCGCGGATAAAGTCCGTTTGAAATCCTCCGTTAGCGACCGGGTCGATTCGAATACCTGCAAGTCCAACCATGCGGCGCGACAAGTCTGAGATGTCGGGCATCGCATTCCTGTCGACATAGATCATCCATTTCGCGTCAGGACTCAGCGAAACGGTCGGTTCGGGTTTGGCATCGACGATGTCAACAACCTCTTGAGGAGGCGACTGGTACTGTGTTTGGCCTTGAATGGCAGAGGACATAATCAAAACTTCGGCGAGTAGAGAGGCGATTGCAATATGGACGGCGCAGGTTCGGTGAAACATGATGTTAAGCAATTTTGGATTTTTGAGTTTGGTTCATATGGGGGCACGGATCGGATTCTTGCGATCCTCTGATGCCAGTGCGTTGGGCGAGCAAGTCTGCGTTCGAATCGAACTCCGGGTATTTTACTTCCGAGTTTGCGATGCCGCGTGGATATGGAGGCCAGGATCGACAGTATATCACCGGTCCTGCTCCAAGGTGTCCCGACGCTAAAAACAAGGGGAATGCTGAGATTTGCACCAATTGCGAGCCAATCTGCCTTGGGTTTTCTTGGGGCCAAATGGTGGAGACCACTTCGAACTGATGGTCTCGTATCGACGCGATTGCAAAGAAAGCGTATTTTAACTGGCGTTCACACGCAGCGATGCCCGGTTCCAAGGCCACAAGAATGGCCCAAGTACGGAGTAGAATCGTAAGTCAAAACGTGTACGCTGATTCAGCAAGACAATTTTAAACTAGGAACGAACCAATGAGCCATACACACGACGACCACAGCCATGTTCATGGAGCCAAATGCGGCCATACAGCAATCCAGCATGGGGACCATGTCGACTTTTTGCACGACGGTCATTTGCATCACCAGACCAGTGAAGGTGTGGTTGAGGAGCATGCGCTGGAGGTAACCGAATCCAATCCAGATAATTGTTCGGGAGGGCATGTTTGCGGAGGGCACGAAGCTGGACACGTTCACGGACCTGGTTGCGGTCATGAAGCGGTACCACACGGTGATCACGTTGACTATCTTGTCGATGGGCATTTGCATCA
>CAIXME010000238.1 GCA_903920425.1 uncultured Pirellula sp.
CAAACACAGTCTTTCTTGCATCGTCCCGTTGCAGTGTACAAAGCCATCGCCGCAGGCTTTTTCGGAATGATAGTCGGCCTGTGCTTCGGCATTCTCATTACGATCACCAATCCTGATGGTTCTAAAACAACGCTATCGATCCCGGCTGGGAGCAAATTGGAGATCGCCGAATCGGGCAACAAATCCAACCCATTGAATAGCGTTGGACAAGTACCAGAAACGTCAATGACAGCGCCGCCGCTGCAATTTGCTTTGATGGTCAACAAGGAGGATTCTGGCAAAGCGCCATTCATACGCGATAACGATTTGACACAATTGCTTGAGCATCTACCGCGAACCAACAGCAAATTCGTATTGCAAAACGATGTTGCGAAATTCGTTCGTGTCGCCGAAATGCCAGGAGGAGAAATCCCAATTGTCGCTTGGAATAATGGCATTCAGTACGCGCTCGTTTCTACTGACCCAAAGTACTCGGTCAGCTGGGATGAAATCGAAGGCAGAATACTGGCAATGGAATCAAAGAGTCCAACACCGCGCACGGAAAGCAACGCAGCACCTAAAGACGCGAACAAGGAAGCAGTGCTGACGCTGAAATTCGATAAGACATTGGGGGAGAAGATGTCTCGTGTGTCATCGGCCGGGATTGGACAGCAACTCGCGATCATGGTTGACAACGTCGTTGTTCAGTCGCCGAAAATCAATACGACGATTGGTACGGACGTTTTGATCAGCGGTATCTTTTCGCCAAGCCAAGTGCAAAACATGCGTCAGTACTTCAGTCGTTCGCAAAGCACTTCATCGAATCCCATTAAGAGTTCCGTTGATGAAAAAGCGTTATTGCAATACTCAGATGCTCGTTCAAGCGAAGGAGCAATGGCTCTGGAGCTTGTTGCGATAAATCTAAAGCTCATTGAGATAGATCGCATGAAACTTCGAACTCTCGGAATCGATATCGATACAAAGGACAGCAAGTTGATTGAGAAATCCTCTAGCGTGGATAATCCTAAGTTTGAAGAACTGAAGGACGCTTCGTTCTATCGATTGGTTGATACGTTGGTAAATGCAGGTGCTGCTAAGGTTATTTCACACTTTTTTCCAGCAACCATGGATGGGCGGTCAAACGCCATCCTCATCGATACAGGCAAGTCTTCCTTCGCCATCGAACTTCTTCCAAAACTTCAAGGAAACTCCGCTCTCGTTCAGTTCAACGTTAAGCAATTTGAATTGTCGAACTCATCCGAACGGACAACCCTATTGTCTAAGACAACTAAGAGCCGTTTCTTCGATGCGATTGTGAAACTAAACACAACCTATGGCATCAACACCAGTTTGGCGACCAGCATGGATCCAGCTGAGCAGCTTGATACGAATTTGATCATGGTTGTTTCCTTCGAAAGGCAAGCGATTTCGCAGAAGCAAGCGATACCTCCTGCAGCTTCCACAGCAGCCCGTCCTGTGAATATTGACCTCGCGCGAATGATGCGGGCAATCCGATCACTCGTAATGAAGGTAGGGGTTGATACGGAAAACAATGCCAAGGAGCTCGCGATAGCGTGTGGCGTGCCTGAGAAGCAACCGCTGATAATGGATGCCATTCAAAGCTTGTCGTTGGACGGGATTGTTACGTTCGAACAAGGGCTCAGAGCAAAGGATGCATGGCTTAGCGATAATCCACAACTGGCTTATTCGATCAGGGTGTCGCCCAAGGAATTGCTAGAGGATGTCAAGAGAGTTGTGACAACGTTGGCTGGGCCAAGTGTCTTCGAGGATACGTTGAATAGCCTGAAAAATGATCCACTTGGACCACAGGTCGATGTGAGGAAAATCATCCAGGATCGCTTAAGCGATATTGTGGTGGATACCGAAAGCTCCATCCTGGCTTTCAAATTGTCCGATACTGCGTCTCTGCCTTCGAACATCAAAAGTGGGTTGAATCTCGATGGTGTTGGGGCTGCGCTAATCGGAGACTATGTGGTATTCGGTTCGAGACAACAATTGCAGGAGTTGTCGAAGAGGCATGCGCCATCGCAGTGAGCGGCTTTTATTTCATATGACTCCAGTCGTCGGTGGACATTGAAACGTATTTGTAGCGTGCGATTCGTTGGTGGCTGAATGCGTTAAACATTCGAAAGCGGTCGGTGGCTTGTTCCCTAGGCATTCATTGACCAACCGGCATAAGGCCCGTTCGGGCTTAGGTGCATCCTGGTTGTTAATTTGCCTCTGAGCGAAATACTACCAGCACGTCACTTCGAAATCCGAGGTCCTGGGTTCCTTGCCCTGCATTGAATTGCAAGACCGCGGCGCGATAGCCAGCGTCTCGGCTCCAGATCCGTACTTTCCGGGTCTCCTGTCGTTGACCAGATAGTTTTCCCTTGGGCTCGATTTCTACTCGCAGCCAACGCAGGTGATCATCGTTCTCACCGTCAACAATCATTTGCTCGCTCTCGATTGAGAGTGGGGAAGTGATACCAGCCGCGTTATCTATGGAGATTGAAAATTCACACCATTGATTTTGCTGCAGACGTGGCTGCTGGTCCGTGCAAGTCGCTTTGACTCTCGACTCGGGTGAAATCGAAATGGTAATCAGTTCGTTTTGAATTCGTTCGGGTAATATCGTATGCACGCCGTCGGTACCACATACTTCCTCGGTTCCGTCGATAACGGTTTTGGTCATTTCTCCTGGTGAAGACGTCTCGCTGGCAATCGGCCGAGTCGTGCTGTCGATTCCAGTTCTATCACGAACCAGCGAGCGAACCATAGCGGTAAGTGCAAAGCATGCGACAAACCAACCGAGAAACGCGATGCACGCTGACCTGTAGTTACTCATCGGATTCGTCCATGATGCTCTTGTACACCGATCTTGCATGCTCGTAAGCGGCTCGAGCTTCTTCTACTTCTTCTGCTCGGTACGTATTTCGTTTTGACTGCCAGCATTGTTCGACTCCGGCCAAGCACCAAGCAGCGCTTTGTTTGCTGGCCCGAATGGGTTTGTCATTGATGATCACGCGGATGGGGTTGGTGTGCGCGTTTGGGAAGACGCGAACTGCGACCCAACTGCTTTTGGTGATACCAGGATCGGTAAAGACCACTTCGTTAATGTTACCGTCTTTAGGGAATCGCTTGGTTTCCACGGGCAATCCATTAACAATCAACTCGATCTCTTGGTCCTTCATGCCCTTGCTCGTGTCGGAGCCGTTGTCAAACGGATCGCTTGCAACATCAACGCGAAACGATCCATCGGATGCGCGACGAAAATTCATCAAATGGCACGTTCCATCACTGACATAGCTATCGCCACGTCTCAATGCTTCGACCCATTGATCGTAGTCGAGTTTCCCCTCTAGTTTTACGTAGACCCTGCCTATTCCGACACGTTCTCCGGTCAAGCACGGGAAATCTGTTTCGCCACTTGCGACAACTGGAAAGCCGCAATTCATCGCGTGGTACCACATGTTCCATTCCGAAACTCTGGGGGTGTTCATCGTGGCGATGAAATCCAATGCAGGTACGAGTTTACCGTCGGGACCTTCAACGTCGTGAGTGATTTGCATAATGAATTCGTTTGCTCCAATCCCGTCAAAGGCTGGCAGGTTATAGTTTGGCAATTCGTGTGGCCCGTCCGTTCCTTCGGTTCGTCCAACGAACGTCGTCAAACCTGAGCCGCTGTGCGCCGTGCCAGTGACGGCTCCTTGGGACTTCGCCCACTTCAGCGTGTTCAGCCCAAGGGTTGGCCAGTGTTCCTTTGAGTTACCACCGGGCGGAATTTGTTGCTTGAGCTTGAGCAAATTGAGGTGGCCGGAAACATGCGACCCGAACCCACTGACCTCAATATCGTATCGAAGCAAATAAGGATAGCGACTCACATCATCAGGTCGCCCTCGGAAGAACTGCTTTTGAAAATCAAAACAAGGTCCCCAAGTCAAGCAGCAGCCGACCTTCACATCTTCACCCATAATGTGACGCAGCATGTCGCTGGGAAGTACACCTTGCATTGGATTCTCGTAGTGCAAGCAACCGGCAGCATGGATGTGATGGTCACCACTCCAATACCCGTGTTTAGCAGTGTCTACCCACCTCTTTACTTGGTACTCGATGCGAGTGGGTTTGTTCTCGACAACCAGTCGTTTTGTTTCCGGTATGCTTTCCGGTCCGTGATTGCACCGAACGGTGTATACGCCATTCGGTAGCCGAATCGTCTCGCCTGTTTCGCGATAGATTTGCGTCTGAAAGAACATATCTGGCGCTTGGCGTTTAGGCTGTGCGGGATAAACCCTTCCGGATTCGTCGCGAATTTCAAAGGATGCCATGCATGGCGATCCATCGGCGTCCGTCACAACGAATTGGATCTCGTGAGCAGGTTCAATATGGCATGGTACCTCGAAGGACTTCCACTCGGCGGCTTCACCACGTGCGTATTCGAGATCAATCCAATCAATGCGAGTGAAACCAGGGGCTCCGTTGGGATCGATGCGCACTCCAGCCAGTTCGCCTTCCACAGGGATTTCTACTTCGTACTCTTGCTCGCGACCTCGAAACACTTGGACGTTGCGCTGACGACTACCGTCGGGCTGAGGCAACTCTTTTGTCCACCAGAAGACTTGTGCGACCCCGTCCTCGTTAGCCTTTCCCCACCACTTCAATTTCATATTGCCCCCTCGAGCGGACACCGCTGCGGACAGATACGGATCGCTTCCGGTTTGTTGAATCTGCAACGCTCCATTCACTGCTTGCAAGCGGCAATCATTGGGTTCTCCCCATCCATCAGTGCCGTTG
>CAIXME010000239.1 GCA_903920425.1 uncultured Pirellula sp.
AGAGGGGCTATGGCCGGCGGCTTCTGCACCTGGGCGACTGGCATTATCGACGAAACTCTTAGGTCGATTTCATCCTGAATTGTTCCAAGCGGCTGGGCCCGTCGTTAGATCCTTGGCTGCGTTCTTTCGAGTTACCTCTCAGTTCGGTTCTGAGCCGAGTGACGCTACCTGGATTCACCGGTGGATCGGCATTCACGATCCGGATGGACAATGCCAAGTGATTGAGCGATTGGCTGAGCATATCTGGCGCGGTGATGCTAATCCTGCGTTAGTCGTGGATACCAACCCGCTAACGGTCGCCGCTTATTCTCCTGACCTCGACAACGTGATGCTCCTTCGTCTGCCAAAGGAAACACCGCAGTATTTATCCATGGATCTTTCGATCGGGACACGCTTGGTGACATGCAATACGTACGGAATGCTTTCGGGCGAACTGGCCGATTTGACACGCGGACCTAACGCGAGTGGCTATTGGACCAATTGCACGTGCGTGATTGCTGATTTGGTGACAGAGGATAAAGATCGATTGGATGAATTGAAGAGCGGCTTTTCCGACTCGGCCTGGGAAGCATGCAGACGGCACGGGCATGAGCGACTTCGCGAGCGGCATCCATGTCGCGATGGGCGACCAAACTATGCTTGGATTCCGATCGCTTGGCAGTCCCTTCCCTACTTTCGAGTCCGTGGCGGTTACTGTCGGTAAGGCCTCCGCTCGCTACTGCGAGTCGCGTTGTGAGAAAACCTACTTCAAAGAAGCTATCAGGTTTTCGGTTCCAATCGGAACTGTGGTTGAAAGCGAATCACGTCGTCATCGTGCATCAGTTGCAATTCGCCTTCTTGCACCATGACTTGCATACGCATGGTACGCTGAACCAATCGGCTTGCTCGCTCGATCGCTTCGCTCGGTAAATCGATTACGGTCAAGTTCTTTAATTTCGCGAGAGACGGTTCGATCTTGCTCCACCATACTTCAGCCGAATTACCGCTGTAGTTGACGATGACCACTTGATCTGCTCGACCGCATGCTTTTCGAATATCGGATTCGTCTGGCTGCCCGAGTACGATCCATTGCAGCACACGGCCTGTCAAGTCTCGACGCCATAGGTCAGGCTCGTCTTCCGTACTGACTCCTTTCCCAAATTCCAAATCTTCTTCGGCCAAGATGGCAAAGGCGAGCACGCGGGCCATCAGACGTCGTTCTGTCTCGGAGGGATGCTGCGCAATTGTTAAGCTGTGGGTGGCGTAATAACTGCGATCGACATCGCTGATCTCGATCTCCATCTTGTAAATGGTTGCTTTGGTGGCCATGAAATTGGCTGCCTATCCTGATAGTGTTCTGAGTCGGGATGTTCTGGATAAAATGGGCTGTTTCAGCGATCGTACTCTTGAGAATAAGCCAACACCTCATCGCGAAAGCTCTGTACGAGTTGGCTTTGAAACCGATAAGGATTCCAAACCATCACGACCGATCGCTTTGGTTTTGTCCCCTCTAGAGAGCGGTATTGTCCGCTTTGAGCTTCTGCTCGAGGCTTTGCCATGGCTGGTATAAAAGAGATACCATGACCGATCGAAACAAGTGCTTGCACTGTAGTCAATTGCGATGCTCGCTCTAACGCGATGGGTTGTATCGATCGCTGCTTGCAAAATGAGGACACTTGGTCGGACAAGCAATGCGATTGATCGAGCATAAGCATCGGGTATGGTTGAATGTCCTCAATTTTGATCTTCTTTTTAGAGGCTAACGGGTGCTCTGGGCCATGCATCAGGTAAAGCTCTTCGTCAAAGAGACGTTTGGAGTCGAGATACTGGCCATCGATAGGTAAGGCCATAATTGCTACGTCCAGTTCGCCATCTCGAATACGTTCCATAAGTTTGGCAGTGACCTCTTCGTACACGAATACTTGAGCTTGAGGACGGACTTTGGAGAACTGCGACACCAATTGCGGTAACCAATATGGAGCAATCGTGGGAATTGCTCCAACGCGCACGTGCCCCGTTGCTCCGTCGTCTGTAATCTCCGCTACCGATTGTTCGACTAACCCGATGATCTGAAGCGCCCGGTTTTTAAAAGTATGTCCAGCCTCGGTCAATGCGAGCGGACGCGAGTCACGCTCGAAAAGGGGTTGGCCGAGCTCTTCTTCCAATCGTTGTATGGAGCGACTCAATGCCGACTGAGAAATCCCCAATTCGACAGCCGCTGACGTGAATCCGCTGCTTCTCGCAATGGCTAAGAAGTACCGAAGTGGTGTCAGTTCCATTTACGCCACGCCTCTCCCGTCGCAAGCAAAAGACGCCAGTGCATATCGAACGATGCGAACAACATGGGGCAACGCTATTCCCTGTCGGGTTTTTCTAGCTCCGTGATGAGTACAGCACTGGTGCATCGTTGTGTTATTTCTAATGCGGTTAACAGTCAACAACATTGACCGCAAGTCCGCCCAAGGATGTCTCTTTATATTTGACTTGCATATCGATTCCTGTTTGCCGCATGGTTTCAATCACGCGATCGAGAGAGACGAAATGCTTTCCATCACCGTAAAGCACTGCCAGTCTCGCAGCGTTGATAGCCTTGGTCGCCCCCATCGTGTTTCGTTCGATACACGGCACTTGAACGAGGCCGCCGATGGGGTCGCAGGTCAAGCCAAGGTTATGTTCCATTCCGATTTCCGCCGCGTTTTCGATCTGTTCGACCGTGCCGCCCATGCATGCTGCCAGTCCCGCAGCAGCCATGCTGCACGCAACGCCTACTTCACCTTGGCAGCCCATCTCAGCAGCGGACAGGGAAGCATTGCGTTTGTACAACAGCCCAATCGCCCCGGCAGTTCGCAGGAACCGGTAAACGCCTTCTTGGTCAGCGTTCGGATAGAAGTATACATAGTATGCGAGGACGGCTGGTATGATGCCGGCAGCACCATTGGTCGGTGCCGTAACCACGCGCCCACCTGCCGCATTCTCTTCGTTCACAGCCAACGCAAAAAGACTTACCCAGTCCAGCTGGTGCAAAGGGTCCACATGTTTACCTTGGGTCGCCGAACTCATCATGCTCGTCGTCGGTCTCGCTGGTGGTAACGAAGCTCCCGGGACGTTGTGGGCAGCTTGTTCGTTTCCGGCAAGCTTGCGAAAGATCTCTGGCGATCGCCGCGGGACTTTCAATGATCCAGGCAGCAATCCTTGTGCTCGACAGCCGCACTGTATGCACTCGCTCATCACATCCCAGAGCAGATCCAGCTTTTCGCGAATCTCATCTGCGGTGCGTTTGGATAACTCATTGCGTTGTATGAGTTCATCGATCGAAAGGTTGTGCTGCCGGCAGAGTTCGACAAGTTGCTTGGCACTGGTAAATGGATAAGGCTCACTGTCGAACGTTGCCGTCGACCCTGCTTCGGCTTGACTGGATTGGAATTGGTCTTGGAACTCAGTCCGGGAATAGACGAACCCACCACCGGTTGAAAAGTATTGGTCCTCGAAGACCATTTCGCCATTGTTGTCGTATGCGCGGAAATGCATTGCATTGGGATGCTGTGGCAGTGTCTCGTTGCGCAACCAAAGCAAATCCGTTTTCTCGTCGTAGGGAACCGTATGGACACCGCCGAGTTGCAATACTCGCTCACTCCGCGTTTTCGATGTCGTATCTCTGATAAAAACCGGATCGGTTCGATCAGGCAAACAACCAGAAAGACCGGCCAGGATCGCAATGTCGGTCGCGTGCCCGACGCCGGTCAACGCCAGAGATCCATAGAGAGAAACTTGAACCCTGGCAATGTCGGGTTTGGTCTCCATAAAGGTGATGCAGTCGCGGGCAAACCGGAATGCAGCAATCATCGGTCCGACGGTATGGGAACTGGATGGCCCTACTCCAACCTTGAATAGATCGAAAATACTGTACATTTGATTACACCTAGTTGTTCCGTGCCTTTTGTTGCAACTGTACGTCGGCTCCATCGGCCAATGTAATATTCGCAGGATACGGGCCACCATGGTGACCGGTCGAGGTCACTCTCGACTATGCAACGCATTGCATTCTGGTTCCCGAGTTGATCGTTTTACAGAATGAACGATACAGCACTAGGAGTAAACCATTCAAGTCTAGCGATCAAAGAATAGCGAAGAGGCTACTCGGACCAAACGGCGTATTCATTGCCTGCTGGATCTAGGAACTGGAAACGGCGGCCGCCTGGAAATTCGAAGACCGGTTTGATTATGATGCCACCGGCAAGTTCGACTTTGGCGAGAGACTCCTCAAGATCACTGCTGTAGAGGACGATTAACGCAGCGCCCTGGTCGGTTACGCTTGCCGTTGGGGCAAGGAAAAAACCACCATCGATTCCTACATTGAGGAAACAGGAGTATTCGGGTCCGTAGTCAAGAAACGTCCAACCGAACGCCTTTTCGAAAAAGGATTTCGTTGCATTGAGGTCCTTGGTCGGGATCTCTAGGTAGTTGATTTGGTGATGATGATTCATGGCTTTTAGCTCCAGCGTACAATCAAAAGAGATCGGGCCAAAGAGTTCGGGAAATCGCGAGCGACCGATTTAGAACCATCTATTTCGAGAGCAAATCACTGCGACGTGAAAACCGTTCTTTTAGCTCGATTACGACGGCTTCTGATTCATCGAAATTGGGCGACTCTTTGGATATCTTGCCGATCTCATGCTGCAATCGATCGACAACAGCAACCAAATCGTTATCCAACACGACAACCTGCTTGAGCTTTGCTTCATCAACTCGGGCAGATTCGAACCAAGACGAATAGCCCTCAACGGCACTACGTAATCGAGACTGCATGGTTTCGATTGCG
Source organism: uncultured Pirellula sp. (assembly GCA_903920425.1). GTDB lineage: Bacteria > Planctomycetota > Planctomycetia > Pirellulales > Pirellulaceae > JBKCUI01. The sequence goes on from CAIXME010000239.1 coordinate 4,799, forward strand.
ACGCGAAGCTTTTCACCGCGTTTGATCGCGTCAAAGTTCGCAGCATCGACGAGAGGGGCAACGATAAGCTGCAGGTCCCGTTTGCATTCCTGAAGCCGACTGGCGAGATACTTTCGAACACCTACGTCGTCATCTCGACGCTTTTGTTCGGATTGGTATGAGCTGAATCCCGGAATGAGCTTTGAAAAACCATCCGATATTGACGATCCGGCCATACCTGCTCAATCCCGTCGGTTGATTGCGAAAACGATCATGAAACGCTGGACGACAACGAACTATGCGTTGACGATATCCCGCATCTTGGGCTCAAGATAGGCAACTGTGCTGGCCATGCTAGCCAGATTCCCATATTCATCTTCGGGAATTTGAACTCGGTGACGCTTTCGCAACTCCATCACAATGTCGAGGAAGTCCATGCTGTCGAGCTCGAGCTGTTCGCGAAACGACTTTTCGTCTACCAGGCCCGAAAGATCTTCGTCGGGCGTGATTTCACTGAGAATATCCAAAATTTCGTCACGGATTTCCGCCGGTGTCATGGAATCCAAGGCTCCTGGTTATCGGGATGGCTGTTATCGGGATTGCTGAGGGCTAGTCCGAGAACCGAAAATGAAGGGTTATTTGTAATCGAATGCAGGCTTGGAACCTAAAATTTTCGGACGATAACGACCGAATTGATACCAAGCATGCCAAATGAGTTGTTGAGAATGTAATCGACCTTTGGCAGTTCCTGGGGTTGATTGATCACCAATCCAGGTATCGCACATTCCGGATCTAGATTGTCCACATTTATCGTGGCATGGCAAACCCTGTCTTGGAACGCGGGCAAGTTTCCGGCCAACTCCAGAGCCCCCGCGGCACCCATCGCATGCCCAATAAAACTCTTGGTATTATTGAAGCGCACTGACTCGCAACCTTGAAAAACGTTGCGTAGGGCGATGCACTCTTGGCTATCGCCCGAGCTCGTTCCGGTCGCGTGTGTGCTCACGATATCGATTCTGTCCGGCGTTAGCCCGCCGCGGCTCAGCGCCAAATTGACGCACTGCGACTGCCTTTCCGGGTTTGGCAGTACAAAGTCGGTGGCGTCGGTATTGATCGCATAGGATACGACTTCAGCGATGATGTTTGCGGATCTCTTTTTCGCGTCCGACAATCGCTCCAAGATGTACATGCATGCCCCTTCGGAGACAACGATTCCGTTTCGATCGATATCGAAGGGCCTTGAAGCTTTCGTTGGATCCGCGTGCGATGCGAGGGCGCCTTGTGACTTGAACGATGCAAAGATGCCGAATGTGTGAATGCTCTCTGAGACGCCCCCTGCAATGGCCAAATCGCATTCTTGCAAACGAAGCATCTGAACACCTTGGATAATCCCCGCGTTGCCAGCGGCACAAGCAGCACCAATGGTGTAGTGCGGGCCTGTGATTCCCATGTTCAAAGCGATTTCTCCGGCCGGATTGTTGGCTACCGTTCGCGGATTGTGATGGTGGGACCAGTAGGTTGTGTCGTAATCGAACTGCTTGATATTGTAGATTTCGTTTTCGGTTTCTACGTTCCCGTGCTCGGTCACTCCGATGTAGATGCCAACTCGCGATTTATCGATATTGGCCCAATCCAATCCGCTTCGCTGAACAGCCTCTGATGCCGCCCAGATTCCTACTGTGCCGGCTCGCGTTCCGCGTCGCATGTCCCGCCGACTTTGATATTTCGTAGCCTCAAATTCGCAGACTCCGGCAAGCGTGTCGCCAACGTAACGGATGTTGTAATTCCGCACGCCGCTTTGGCCAGCCAGCAACGATTCGCGAAACATTTCGAGATTGTGACCATTGGGTGAAGTCAAACCGATACCCGTGATCACAACACGTTGATCGTCTGGCATTTGGCTAGTTCGGTCTACAGAGCTCATTCAACGACCCAAAAAAGAGGACAAAAACATTCCCGTCAAAGAGTAGCCTGCGTAAACAGGGTTTTCTTCACATCTCTTGCCGGATCTCGAAACTATCCTCGATCCTCAATCTTTGCAAGCCGCAACCCGCACCAACTCGCTATTCGCTCGAGATCCGTTGGCGGCCTATTTCCGCTTGAGGATGTACACGACGTCTTCGGTTCCCGGATCGATCTCAATCGGCTCGTCGATGTCATAGCTGAAATCATAAGCCGTTTCGATCGTCCACTCTGGTACCTTTTTGATCATGCTCGCGAATTGCTTCCATGTGTAGCTACGCAATACCAAGCAATCGTCGATGCGGTGCATTCCCGTAGGTTTGTACACGTCAAATCGCAGATTGAATCGCTCGATCCGGGCTTTGACATCTTTGTCTCGCGGCCACATGCTCGTATTGATACTCAAGTTTCCTCGCCGTGCAGACCAGCTTTCACGATCGGTAGCTTCCCCCTCCAGGGGAGTTAAGTGGAAACCCAAGCAGTAAATTCCGCCCGGGCGAATCGCTTGTGCCATAGCGCGAAAATGGGCGACGGCAGCCTTTTCTGTATCCAAGTGCCGAAACGAGTTGATCGTGTTGAAGGCGGCGTCATAGGGTTTTTTGACCGTGAAATCGCACATGTTTGCCACCCATGCCGAAGGTTTTAACCCATGCTTTTTCAGGCGAGCATTGCAATATTCGATCGCCTTTTCATTCAGATCCAATCCATCGCAAACATAGCCGGCTTTGGCCATACGATACATCAATCGGCCGGTGCCGCACGCGGGTTCGAGCAGTCGCTTGGTCTTGCCTGTAACGTGCTTTTTAAATGCTGCTTCCAGAAATTTAAACTCGGCGACCCAGTCGCTCGCAAAAACCAAATCGTAATAAACGGGATGGTTGTAAATGTTGTCGATCACGTGATCCATCTGCAGCGCTCTGAAGTATTTCCATGTTGGGATTGCAAGCTACTATGCCAAAAACGGTGCGAGATTTTGACACGTCCCCACTTTTTTCACAACGGCCCAAAGACCTCTAAATCCTGACGAAGATGCGTTTCCGGTAGAGAAACCACAAAATCAGCCACATCACCAACAGTGTCAGTGCTCCCGAAACGAATGGAATCAAGTCTCCAAGTTGGTTACGAAAACTGCCCACGAATGGAGCGATGGCCTTTTGGATGGGCTCCTCCAGTACCCAGCTCATCACGTAAGCGACGATGGAGTTCGCTCCGATGACAACAAACATCCAGCCCCAGCTCTTGTAGCCACCCCAGTCGCACACCAAATTCAACAAAGCGAGCCATGCAAAGCACAGCCCGCCGCTCCAAAGAGCCCAGGAAGGAGTCCAAATCCTTTTGACAATCGGGCATAAGCCCAACCCATCGACCATCAACGCAATCAGCACACAGAGCAACCCGCTCAGCCACAGTCCGGCCTGCTTGCTCTGCGGTGGTCGCTCGGAGGTCAAGATCTTGCCGGCGATTAATCCGAGCAGCATCGTTGCGAGCGTCGGTATAAAGCTAAGCGTGCAGTAACCACCTCCGGAAAACAAGAACTCCTTTTCGCGAGGGAAAAGATTCATCCACCAGCGGTCGAAAGCCCATGCTGCATTGGAATTTTTGTTGAAATGAGCTCCTAGTCCTTGATAGTGCTCCGGCCAATCGGCGGGAACTCCATATTGCTGATAAGGAAAATCGGAGGGCGGAGCTGGGTAGCTCACGAATACGGCCCAATAACCGATTAATACAATGGCAACCGCGACGATAAGCCCACGGCTTGGGAGACGCGACAATAGAAACAGAATCCAGTAGCCCAGGCCGATTTGGGTCAGGGTATCATCAAACGTGAAATTCACGATTGGCTTTCCCATACTTCGTAGGAAGATTCCTAGTGATACAAGGATAACGCTGCGAAGAATCGCATGGCCAAACATCGAGCCCCAGCTTTGTCCCCGGGAGCTTCTGGCAACAAGGGAAAAGGCCATGGCCGTTCCCACCAGAAAAGAAAAACTCGGTTGGATCATGTCATGCAGGGAACAGCCTCGCCAAGGGACATGGGATGTGTGAAAGGTCACCCAGCTTGCAAGGGACGCCCACCATCCTTCCCCCGTTACGGTCTCCTTGGCTTTATCCAAATGCATGACTTCGGCCAGCATGAGAAACATAACCATCCCGCGATAGATATCGACGCTTGCCACACGCATCCTGGGGGCGGTTGACGCAGGATTATCCGTTGGTTTGTTTATTGGATTGTCCATTACTGATTCACCATGTCGTCCAGCTGTCTAGCTGCGGTGTGCGTTAAAAATCGACGCGAGATGTAATTGCCAAGGTCGTGCAGTTGCGTTGAGAACTCTTTCAAATTGCTCTTGAGTATCGTGCGTTCCAGTTTCCCGTTTTCATCCGGGACAACATGCTCACCCAATGCATCTGCA
>CAIXME010000240.1 GCA_903920425.1 uncultured Pirellula sp.
AGCCCCGCGGGGAGGCTCCCAGACGGGCTTGTCCCGTCTGAAGCCACAGGTTCATCGGCTAGCTAGAGAACCTGATTCACCGGACGGGACAAGCCCGTCGGGGTCTGTTCATCTTACGACTCGCGTCTGCTCTAGCTAACGAACCGTAGGCTCCGATGGGAACAAGCCCATCGGGGGCCATTTGCGTTGCTTCGCCGCAATGCGGAGCAGATGCTTTGGGATTGAGGGCTCAAAGCCCAGAGGACGCTACAAGTCCGTCCGTTAACCTAAAACCTAAAGCCTCTACTGCTCTGTTTCTCGCAAAGAGGCGCGACTTGGTTCTCAGGATACGCTCTGCGTTTGCTTAGACTCTAAGGCACCCTTTTTTTCCAAGCATGCGTTGATTTGGCGAACGGCTTGTCTTAGTCGTGATTCGTTTTCGACGAGCGACATTCGCAAGTAGCCTTCGCCAACAGGTCCGAATCCCCCGCCAGGGCTTACCGCGACGTTTCCATGCTCGAGGAGATGCATTGCGAAATCGATCGAGTTCATTTGCGATGCCCACGGTTCAGGGATCTTGGCCCACAAAAACATGCCGGCCTTGGGTACATTGACTTGCCAGCCTAGTCGCCGCAGACCTTCGACCAAGACATCACGTCTGCCTTGATAAATGAGCGATTGCTTTTCCACGGTTGCTTCAGTGTCTCGCAATGCGACGATGGCGGCGATTTGAATCGCTTGGAACATCCCGTAGTCGTAGTATCCTTTGATCGTGGCCAGTCCTTTGATCATGTCGGCGTTGCCTGAGCAAAAACCGACGCGCCAGCCAGCCATGTTGTACCCTTTGCTCATGGTCGTAAATTCGACACCGACGTCTTTTGCGCCTGGAGCGGAAAGAAAGGATGGCGGGACATATCCATCGTAGGCGACGTCTGCGTATGCGAAATCGCTGATGACCATCAGGCCGTATTTCTTGGCTAGTTTTACGACGTCTACAAAGAACTCCGGTTCGACGGTGACCGTCGAAGGATTATGCGGATAGTTGATGATCAGCAATTTTGGTCGCGGATAGAAGTGTTCGCATGCATAAGCAATGTTGGACAGATATTTTTCGGTGTTGGAAACATCGAGAGCTACGACGTTGCCAGACGCTAAAACCACTGCATACATGTGCGCAGGAAAGTAAGGCGCAGGAATAATCGCCGTGTCGCCAGCACCCATCAGTGCCAAGCACATATGCGAGAAGCCTTCTTTGGAACCAAGGCAGACAATGGTTTCCGTTTCGGGGTCGAGACGCACGCCATACTTTCGCAAGTATTTGCTGGTTAGTTCGCGGCGAAGATTCAAAATCCCGTTTGCTTTTGAATAACCGTGGTTGCCGACGTCGCTGGCCGCCTCGGAGAGTTTCGCAATGACTTGAGGATCAGGCGGATCAGATGGATTCCCCATACCCATGTCGATCACGTCCTGGCCGGCCCGTCGCTTTTGGTACAACAGAGCGTTGATGCGTCCAAATAGGTAAGGAGGAAGACGATGGACTCTCGGAGCCCATTCCACTTTGAAATTGTTATTGGTCATTTTTGAAAAACTGCGAAACAACGAGTCCATGGCGAGCCCGATACGGGACGCCTAATAGATAAGATACGGGACTCGATGGTTCGAATAAAGCCGGAAATCCTATTCTACGTTGCATTAACTCGATTGATTCGGCGCTGTCCGGAGCAGCGAAGCTGAGCAAAACAAATTAAACTATGCCCTGGAATGCTCACTTAGTCCGTTCACGTTTTTGTAAGACTTCTTAAAAATGACAATTTCTCGACGTCGTTTTGTGCAAGGTTTCGCAACCTCCGCTGCTAGCGTTGCAATGATTGGTTCGCAACGAGCCTCAGCCCGTGCTTTGGCCAATGATGAAATCCGACTTGGTTTTATCGGTTGTGGCGGACGGGCCGGCGAGCATCTGCAAGTATTTTCCAAGTTGCCGGGAGTCAAAATAGCTGGCCTTTGCGATCCTGACCCAGCAAAGATCGAGGGAGCAAAGAAGTTTGGGGCAGACGCGAAAACGTGGACTGATTTACGAGGCTTGATAGAAGATAAAGATATCGACGCAGTGGTCATCGCAGCGTGCAATCATTGGCACTGTTTGGCCGCAATTTGGGCCATGCAAGCTGGAAAAGATGTTTACGTCGAAAAGCCCTTGTCGCACAGCCAGTGGGAGGGACGGCAGACGGTAGCCGCGGCTCGAAAATACAATCGCGTTTGCCAAGTGGGTACTCAGCAACGGTCCGACCCGATGCAGGCCGAAATCAAAAAGTTTTTACACGAGGAGAAGGTGCTCGGTGAAATCAGGTCCGCACGGGTGAACCGTTATGGCGTGCGCGATTCGATCGGAATTCGATCCACTCCTTTAGTCATCGATTCGAAATTGGATTTCAATCTTTGGCTGGGACCCGCCCAAGATCGTCCGATTTATCGTAGCAAGTTGCATTACGATTGGCATTGGGACTGGAACACCGGTTCGGGAGAGATGGGGAACTGGGGCGTTCATGTGTTGGACGACCTGAGAAACAACGTTCTTTTGGACAAGGTATCTTTACCGAAACGCATGATGGGGGGCGGTGGGCGATTCGTATGGAACGACGCAGGCGAGACTCCAAACGTGCATTTTGTCTATATGGATACAGGAACGATTCCCGTGGTCATTGGCTTGAGCAATTTGCCAGCGGGCGCGAGTGATAAAAAGTCACCCAAGGCTCCAGGTCCTGGCAGCGGATACATTGCATATTGCGAGGGAGGTCGTTTCGAAGGACAGCGTGGTAGCGCCGTTGCGTTCGACAAGCAAGGCAAAGTGGTCAAGAAGTTTTCGGGTAACAGCGGGAACATCCTGCATCAACAGAACTTTCTCGACGCAGTTCGTGCTCGTAACTCGTCTTTGCTTAACACGGATGTGCAGGTGGGGCATGACTCCACGGGTTGGTGCAATCTAGCGAACATTGCGTACCGCACTGGATCGGCCTTTGACTCCAAGCGGGCGGAAGAGATCAACGTACCGGAGTGGACCACGCTTTTAACGGAGATGAAAGAGCATCTCGGCGCTTACGGTGTGACACTCGAAGATCGTGGACTTCAACTGGGTCCGATGCTTTCGGTCGACGTAGAAAAAGAAGCGTTCACTGGTCCATTCGCAGAGCAAGCCAATCGTTTTCTCAAGCGAGAGTACCGCGCACCGTTTGTCGTCCCCGAGGTTGTTTAGTCGATGAATCGGTAGAGTTCGACTTCGTTATATCACCGATCATGGAATCTAATTCGTCTGCACATGGTGAACCATTCTGGTGTCGGTTGAACAAATTGCAACCTATTCCGCTTTTGGATTGTTGGTTACTTTCAGTGCGTTTTCGCGAATGCCTTTTTCGATAGAGAACGTGTCTCGGATCGAGCCATCCAATGCATGCATACGCATGGTGAGTTTGTCACCCAAAATCTCCATCATGACGTAATGATGATCTGGGTATACTTTTGCACTGAAAAACGCAGGGGTTGGAGCGAAGTCTTCGAGGTGCCCGCCCCCTCCGCCAGCTAAAAGGTGAACCGTTCCGTGTTGGGTGTCGACTTTCCCCTCACGTATCGGGTGGGATCGCTCGTACAAGTGCAAGTGTCCAAACATGGCGATATCGACGCCGTATTTTTCGTACAGTGGAACAATTGCTTGCACCTGAGGGTCTCCGAAGTGCGCTTGCTCTTGCCAACTATTGCCGTAATCGTCTTCTTCGCCGGTATACGTAGCGTGATGGTGGCAAACGAATTTCCACTTCGCTTTGCAATCTCTCAATTTGGCTTCAAGCCACTCGTATTGTTTACCGCCGGGCGCAAATTCCTTAGCTCGTTGGTTGCTGTTGAGCATGAAAAATGCAGCGTTTCCGTATTCGAACGAATAGTATTCTTCCGTGTCAGGATAATGATGGAAATGGCGATACCAATGCAAATCGCTTTCGCCATTTCCCGGAACAGCGAACACAGGA
>CAIXME010000241.1 GCA_903920425.1 uncultured Pirellula sp.
ACGCTTTGGATGATCTCAGAAGTGGTCAATCCAAACTTGGCCGAATCGCCGCCGGAGCTGGCCCATTTGCCGGAGCCGCGTGTGTAAAGTTTCGCACGCAACCCAATCCAGGGGCATACGCCGACATCGCCAGCGACTCGAAGCAACATCTTCAGTTCGTTCAGCTTTTCAACCACGATGACAACTTGCTTGCCCGATTGAACGGCCAAAGAGGCCAAGCGGCAGAAGGCCTCGTCTTTGAATCCGTTGCAAATAAGCAGCGATTCTGGTGTCTGGTCTTGAGCGACCGCAGCATACAGTTCCGCTTTAGAACCACATTCCAATCCAACGCGACATCGGTCGCTGGATTTGAGAAACTCCTCGACGACTTCACGTCTCGGATTCACCTTCATCGGGAAGACAGGGAAGTGTTTACCTTTGTACTCGAAGCGCTCTATCGCATCTCCATAGGCGCCCGTCAACGTTTTCAGCTGGTTGGTGAGGATTTGCGGGAAACGCAGCAGAATCGGTAGTTGGAGCTTTTTGTCTCGGACCAAATGGTCGACGAGTTCCTTGAGATCAACCTGGCGAGGATCAGAGGCTGCAGGCCTAGCGATGATGTTGCCGTCGTTATTTACATCGAAATAACCTGCGGCCCAGTTTTCGATTCCATACGTCGCATGTATACGTTGAATCGTCTCTTCATTCATTGCTTCAGACTTTCTTGGGCCAGATCATTCAACCACCGCGGACTGCACGGAATTCTAGCTTGTCTAGATTCTGGCACTAGTGCTCGTTCTGCCTCTTGCTGGAATCATTCGCGGTGACTTGATGCGTAGTTGGCTGAAACGACGATCGGCTTCTTGACTTTGCGTGGTTCCGTTTTTACATTAGAAAACCGTGCAAAAGACGGGTCGCGAGTGATGGTTTGCTGGAGACATAGTAGCAGATGGGCAGCATATACGAGTTTGTTGGACATGCGGACTACTACGTTCTGGGAGCTGCCGCTTTCTGGGGCTTGTACTGCATGATCATGGTTTGGACCCGCGTTGGTCAAAAGCGTTTCAAGACCGAAGAAGAGCAAGATCAGTTCTTGGAAGGTATCGAGGGGCACTTGCGTGCAGGTGATTTCGATTCCGTAAAAGCAGCTTGCGACGGCAATCTCAAAGCCGTGCCGATGATGATCAGCTTGGCCGTTCAAAACCGTGGAATGGAACAAGACAAGCTGGAAAGCTGGATCATGGATCGCTTCCAGTTCGACGTTCTTTCGGATGTAGAAGCGAGAATCTCTTGGATCTCGACCATCATCAAGGCTTCTCCGATGCTCGGGCTGATCGGGACCGTTGCGGGTATGATGGGTGCGTTCGAAACTCTGGAATCCGCGACAGCAGAAGAGCCGACCAAGCAGCTTCTCGCTGACATTCGTATGGCTCTGGAACATACCCTGATCGGGCTTCTCATCACGGTGACTCTATTGACCGCAATGGCATCGATCAACAATCGTATTCGCCAGATGGAAGAGCTAGCCGTGTTCGGAATGAATCGGTTCTTTGATAGTCTCCGAGAAACTCAGAAGCAGCGCAAGTTCCGCGTGCGTTAGTTCCTGGTTTTATCGAGCATTAACGACCGAAGGACCAATAGATGCTGCGCACCAAAAAGGCCAAGAAAAAAGGCTTCGACGGCGAATTCGACATTACTCCCATGATCGACGTCGTCTTGCTTTTGTTGATTTTCTTTATGGTCTCCGCCAGGATGGCTCCGCAAAATACGGCAAAGCTGCCCAAAGCAAAGAACGGTGATATCGCCGCGATGCACGATGCTGTCGTCTTGGTCGTCAAGGCTGGGACAGGCGAAGTGGCGTCGGTTAGCACCCCCGCAGGCAAACGGTTCTCGACCGATGCGGAAACACAATCGGGTGAGATCGCGGAATACGTAGAATCGTCCCTACAGGATCCCAGAAAGAAATACGTACTAATCCAAGGTGAGCCTCGTGTTCTGACCTCGGAGATCGTTCGTATTCAGATCGCTGTCGGCAGCGTGCTTACCCCAGAAAAAGAAATCATGATTGCGGTGGAGCACTAGGATTATGAGCATTCGATTCGATTGCGTTTCCTGCAACAAGAATATCGTGGTCCACGATCGGTTCGAAGGCAGATCGGTACGCTGCCCAGCCTGCAACATCGATTTGACCGTGCCAAAGAGATTGGCTTCCAATCAAGGTTCCTTGCTGGAAGACGAGTCTATCGAGGAGGATAGCGACGCCCCGGAGAAAGAAGAAAGCGTTGGCGCCGAGTTAGTCGACGAAAACGTCGTGAGCGAGTTGGTTGAGGACGAATCGGATGGGGTAGAGGAAGAAATCGACGATGAGGAGGCTGTATCAAGCGTCTCCAGCAAACACAAACGTTCGCGATCGATTCGAGGTGACCACGACGAAGCAGAAGAAGATCTCGAATGGGACATCACGCCGATGGTGGACGTGGCGTTCCTGTTGCTAATTTTCTTCATGTTGACCGCATCGTTCAGCATTCAAAAAGTCATTCGAACTTCCACGCCACAAACAGACCAACCAAGCTCCAATGCGACGCAAACTCAGGAGCAAGAGGTCGTGGAGAGCATTATCGTGCAAGTGGACGAGTTTAATGCTTATACCGTCGTCTCCAGCAGTGGAGAAACACTCGAAGCATCGAGCAAACAAGAATTGGCGGCTATTCTCAAAGATCTGCGGATCCAGTTCGGCGAACAATCTCCTCGCGTTGTAATCCAAGCCCACGTCGATAGCATGCACGGTGCGACGGTTGGTTGCATGGATGCTGCACGTGAAGCCGACTTCACCAAGTTTCAAATGTTCGCAGTCGAAACATTCGATTAGTCGCGTGTTCGAT
>CAIXME010000242.1 GCA_903920425.1 uncultured Pirellula sp.
TCGGGAGCATGTGTTGAACGGGATTGCATTCGATTCCTCGTCCAACAAACTGTATTTAACCGGCAAGAACTGGCCAAAGCTCTTTGAAATCGCTTTGCCCAGCAAGTAGTGTTTTGCTAAAGACGCTTACCGATCGAAGATCTTCTTGATCGAGTAAACCGTCGCAGCGCGTCCTGCTCGAGCGATAGAGGTGGTGAGCGGAATTTCTTTGGGGCAGACAGCGACGCAATTCTGTGCGTTACCGCATGCTTGAACTCCACCGGTAGCAGTGAGTGCTTCCATACGCTCGCTGGCCATGTTCTTCCCAACGGGGTGCGAGTTGAAAAGCATCGCTTGAGAAATCGCGTGTGGACCAACGAACCCTTGATCAAAGGCTGCATTCTTGCGGGCAGCGTAATCTTCGTTGGTTTCACCTGGTTGCCGCTGGATTTCAATTTTATTGAATTGCGGGCAAGCTTCGAGGCAGCATCCACAGCTCATGCATTGGCTGAGTGGGTAGTTTTGCTCTTGTTCTTCGCGAGAAATCCGCGGCCCAGCTCCCATATCGTAGTATCCATCGACAGGCACCCAAGCCTTCACACGCTGGAGGGATCGGAATAACCGAGAACGATCGACCATCAGATCTCTGACCACAGGGAACTTGGTCATTGGGCGCAATTCGATCTCGTTCGCATCATCTTCCAGCAGTCGATCAACCAACGCACTGCAGCTCTGGCGCACGCGACCGTTGATCACCATGGTGCATGATCCGCAAACTTCCTCGAGGCAACCGCAGTCCCAAGCAACCGGGGGAACCTTTTGGCCTTCGCTTGTTTTCGCTTGGGCTGCGACCTTTTGCAGAACGCTAATCACGTTCATATCAGGTTCGTAGTCGACTTGATGTCGTTCCCAGTAGCCAGGTAGTCCTGGCCCGTCTTGGCGCAAAATCCGTACGTTGATCTTTGCGGGGCGACGTTTGGTAGTGGCTTCGTTTCCTGGTGCGATCATGGGATATGTCGAAGGGGTTGAGTGAATGGTTGGTTGAATACTTGGTAGTGCGATGATTTACGAGTTAACTAGCTGTTCCTTGCCGGACTCTGCTTTCTTAGCTTTAGCAGCAGAGCGTTCTTTCCATACTTGCTCGATCACTTCTGCACCGACGAGCCCGTACAATCGAGGACGTGGCGCGAGTAGACGAGTATCGATCGCTTCGTAGGTTAGATCTGGTTCATTTCCGTTCCAAGTGCAGATGGTCGACTTCAAGAACTTGCTGTTGTTTTCTTCGAAGGCATCGCACCAACGCTCCGCTTCCAATCGTCGTTCGCTTGGATCCGTTGCAACCAAACTAGGTTGACTGAACGCAGGTTTGAAGTGTGCTCCGCGGCTTTCGTCGCGATGGAGCGCACCCTTGAGGATGCACATCGCTGCAGGGAACATGTCTTGCACGGCTTTGGTGAAGATCACGTTTTGATTGGTCCAATTGCCGCTATCGGAGAGAGCACACTTGGCAGCGCGCTCTTTCAACTGGCTCACCTTATCGAATGCTTCGGTGAGTTGTTGGTTATCTCGAACGACCGTCGCAGCGCGGGTCATGACATCGCCCAACTCTTGATGGATCAAGTAAGGATTCTCATCGCCGGACACATTCGACAGCAGTTTCTTGTGCCGGGCTTCTTGGACGTTCACAGCGGATTCGAAGAGGCTCTTCGGCAGATCGCTTGCAGCCTTATTTCCCTTCATCCAGTTAACGATTCCTGGTCCCACAAACAAGCCGCTGAAAATGCAGCTAAGCAGTGAGTTCGCACCGAGCCGGTTTGCACCGTGGTATTGGTAGTCGCATTCACCGAGTGCGTAGAGACCTGGGATGTTGGTGGATTGATTCTTGGGTGAACCAGGCAATAGCCCACCATCTGCGTTGGCTTCGTAATCAACCCATAGCCCACCCATGCTGTAGTGGACTGCGGGGAAAATCTTCATTGGCTCGTCGCGTGGATCGACCCCTTGGAATTTCTCGTAGATCTCCAAAATCCCGCCGAGCTTGCGGTCCAATTCCGCTCTCGGGATGTGAGTGAGGTCGAGATAAACACTCATACGAGTTGGATCAACCGAAAGGCCTTCGTTGACACAAATGTTGAAGATCTCGCGCGTTGCAATATCGCGAGGCACTAGGTTTCCATACTTTGGAAAGCGTGATTCCAAGAAGTAGTAGCGTTCCGATTCCGGAATACTCTTCGGTTCTCGTGGGTCAGCTGGCTTTCGGGGAACCCATACTCGCCCACCTTCACCCCGTGCCGATTCGCTCATCAGCCGCAGCTTGTCAGCTCCAGGGATAGCGGTCGGGTGGACTTGGATGAACTCAGGGTTGCCCATCTTGGCACCCGCTTGAAAGCATCGACTAGCGGCGCTACCGGTGCAGAATACCGACATCGTGGATCGTCCGTATAGCAGTCCATTCCCGCCCGTTGCGACGATCACAGCGTCAGCTGGAAACGAACGAATCTGCATGGTCACCATGTCTTGAGCTGTGGCGCCAATGCAACGTCCGTTGTCATCCAAAATGGGTCCTAGAAAATCCCAGAATTCATACTTGGTGATCAATCCTTCGCTTTCGCGACGGCGTACTTGTTCGTCCAACGCGTACAAAAGCTGTTGTCCGGTCGTGGCTCCGGCAAACGCGGTTCGTTTGTAGAGAGTACCGCCAAACCGTCGTCTGTCGATGAAACCTTCGGGAGTTCTATTGAACGTCACCCCAAGGCGATCCATCAAGTCGATCACCTTCGGCGCCCAGTAGGCCATCTCTTTGACCGGCGGTTGATTCTGCAGAAAATCGCCACCGTAGATCGTGTCGTCAAAGTGCTTCCACTCGTCATCACCATCTTGACGAGTCAGGTCGCTGACACTGTTGATACCGCCCTGAGCGCACACACTGTGCGATCGCTTTACGGGAGTTAGGCTGAGCAAATCCACGGGAACGCCAAGCTCTGCAAGCTTCATTGCGGCCGAAAGACCCGCCAAGCCACCACCAACTACCAAAACACGATTACTACCCATCTTTGATTACCAATTGCAAATAGCGGTAAGTATTTCCTGTTACGAGGTGATCCCAATGAATCACCCATAGTGAATTGTCTGTGCCAACGTTTCAACCGAGCGTTCGCTGCGGAACATAACGGAGCGATGTTCGCGAAGCCAGAATACTTGGTTCAACTCGCGGGCTATCGTGCCCGATTACTGAACCGGCACCGGTTTGACTTCGACACTTTCATGCGTCCCAGAGCGCTTGTGGTCGTCTGGGGTGATCGTGTGAGCGTCTATACGTGATTTGTACATTTCGTTTTCGATGACTTCAGCCGCCTTGGCATCGGTAGTCTTCACAGCGACGAGCGAGCTGAGCCCAGCCATACCGATTAACACCCCAAACAGGGCACAAGCGATACTAGCACGATTCTGGGATTTGGGGGTCAACCAAACGCCCCAGGTAATGCCGGCGGTCCAAATTCCGTTTGCGAGGTGGAACGTGCAAGCCAAAACACCGATCGCATAGAAAATAGGCCAGACCACCCCCAAGCTATTCATTGCGTTAGCAAGTGAACTAGCAGCATTATAAGGACGAAACTGGGCCATCCCCATCGGCTCCGCAACACTCTTTAACCACCAATCGCTGTGGAACCATCCGTGCAAATGGAATACGTGCGTGAAGATGAAAATGATGGCGATGTAGCCCGTCATGCGCTGCCAGGTGTAGCGTCGATTTCCCGTCAGACGGTAATTCTGCAGGTTCGACCGTCCCGACTTTGCAATCCAGATCCCCACGACGGCGTGGAAAATGATTGGGGAAAATATGAAAACCCACTCGATGAGGGGCAAAAACGGCAAACTATGAATCGTGAACACGTTGTTTTGAAAAACCGACGCTCCACCCAACAAGCTGGCATTGGTGATCAAGTGGACGCACATGTATGCCCCCACAGGAACCAACCCACTCAGGGAGTGCAGACGGCGAATCAAGAAATCGTTGCGTTCAAGGAAAGACGGGGTGGGGGCCGAGGCTGCTGGCGAATTCATACGAAAAATTTCTTGGACGATCGGCTAGAAAGAAAGCGTTAGGACTGGCGTCTCAATGGTTTTTGCACGCCATGCTTACTGTAGAGGATAGCCAAGAATTAACTCGGAACCAAGGGCTATCCCAGCCGAGTTTTCCGCCGGATTGTCGTTGCAACCCGCACTAACCGCATCTCAAACCTTCGGGGGGTTGGGCAGACTCTGGCAATCGCAGCAAAATTTCTGCTTTCGTTGACAGGCCGGATTTTGCCGAACTATACTCGTTTGCTAGTGAATCGCTGTCTCCTTTTCACTCGAGCAATCTCCGGAAGACCTATTTTTGGGCAACGTTGCTCGCTCGTTCAACTAGCCTGTCGCTTCATAACTAGTGGATGCCTCATGACCACCCTCGGCCGAGTCTTTACCTTTTTGGTCCTCCTCCTCAGTGTGGGGTTCTTCATCATCTCTTTGGCGGTCAACTCGACGCATATCAGCCATAAGACACGGCTGACGTCGTTGCAGAACCAAGTGAAGCAGTTGGAGACAACCAACGACGAACTCAAGAAGTTCACCGAACAACTCAAGACGTCGCTGTCCCAAGAGCAAGGCTCCCGCCAAAAAGCTCTCGCTGCTTTGCAAATCCAGCTGGATAGCGCGAAAGAGCAACTCGCTCAGACCGTCAAGGAACTGAACGACAAGGCTGCTGTTCTCACCGCACAAACACAACAAATCTCCGAAACGATGGATCGTCAGAAGCTGTTGAACAGCCAGAACGAAACCCTCAAGACTGAATTGGACAAGCTGATCACCGATCGCAATGACCAACGTCGCAAGGTGATTTCGCTGACAGATGCCCTGAACGGACTCAAGAGTGTAGAAGCTGACCTCTTGGCTGAGAAAGCTAGACTCCAAAACGACGCAACGCTCTATCAAGCCAAAGCAGAAACAGCAACCGCAGCCCTCAAGGCTGCTGGAATCTCCGATCCTGAGGATGTTCCTCCCACCGAACTCAAAGGCGAAGTATTGGCAGTCAACAGCAACCAACTCGTCGTCGTATCAGTTGGAAAAGATGATGGACTCCGCGAAGGTCACAAGCTGGAAGTATTTCGCAACGGACAGTATCTCGGACGCATCGAAATCCGAAGCCTCAAGGACGATCAAGCGATCGGTCAAATCCTGACTTCGTTCCGAAAAGGTTACATCCAAGCCGGCGACAAAGTGGCAGCCAAGATCAACTAGTTTGGCTTGGCTTCCGAGCCGACCACGGACAGTTTCCATCGATAGCAACCAATAAACAAACCATACTGAGCATGTCGTCTCCAAAGCACCCTATCTCCGTTTATACCGTCATGTTGATCGTGTCAGCGATCTTTATGTTCCTTGCATGCATTTTCATGCTCATCGAATACAACCGTTACGAGGGTGCACCGCCGCGAGCCTTCCTCGAACATTCGCGAGAATTCCGCAATCTGTCATGACCTCAGCCTGAGGAATGTGAAATAAATTAAAGAAGGGGCACCAAATGGTGCCCCTTTTTTGTTTTAAAACAAAGTCTTCGAATAGAACGCATCGCAAGCTTTTTGCCATCACGAGAAATCGACGAGGGCATATCGTTGCACCAAATTACCATTTTGGGGAACCGGCCACATTCGCATTCGTCTATTCCCTCAATCCCCGTGTCCAACGCCCCCAACAGTCCCACGACCTAAAACTTCGAGTGGAAACATGCTGCGTCACAAGCTCTTAATTGGCCTTCTCTCCTCGGCTTCCCTTTTTCCTGTCTTCCATGGCGGAATCGCTCGGGCACAACAAGAGATTGGGTTTAGTGAAAAATTTGCCCTGTCCGAGAATCGCGAAGCGGTATTGGCTGAATTGATTCCCGATACCGATCTCTATTACTACTACCATTGCTTGCACTGCCAAACAGTCGGCAAAGTAACGGAAGCGAGAGGATTCCTGGACGCTTGGATCGGCAAGGTCGGGATCAATGATCAAACGCAGAAAATGCAAACACGGCAACTGTTGCTCGAATACCGCAACAACCCGCAATCGACACTGAACCATTTAAAATCCACGTTCGGCATCAATACCGACCATCCTGCTCCGAGAAAAAACGAAGCGGCGGAGCTGGAAACCAAACTCAACCCAAGCGTCTTGAATTGGGAATCATTATTGCAATCGCACGCGGAAAACCTGGTCAACATCGAGACAGTTGCACTTGGGCATGCGACTCCTTTCCTCAAAGAGCAGACCAATCTCCGAACCTGGCTAGAGCGTATCGACCGTGCAGATACACCTAAACTCGTCGATTGGATAGAGCGTGAACTCAAGATGCCCGATTCTCGCGGCTTTGGATGGGCATCCATACACAACCAACTCACCACCAACCAGCTCATCGAATTACAAAAGCGCATCCCCAACCTTTTGGAAAGCAACGCATACGTCCAAGCTCGATTACGTCGCATACGCCCCAACGAAGATCGTTCATTCGATGACGACGTCGTTCGAAAGGAGCAGTTGGAAGCACTCGAGTCCTTTGCCAATACACTCCCCGAGTCTCAGAACAGCCTCAAGGCATGCGTCCTGTACCATCGACTGCAACTCGATGAACGGACAGGCAGTTTCGATCGCAATCGCTTCATCAGGTTTTTGCAACTCCCATCGGCACGCCCCTATACCAACCGCGACTACTTGGTATCGCAACAAGGTCGCGCACAAGTGAACTTGGGGGCAAACTACAAGGGCGAAACAACACTGGATCCCATCGGAGACGACACAGCGTTAGTGCTTCGGTATCTCGAGCATTTCCTCCAATCCGATCCCAACGTCGACGCCTTTGCAACCTTCCTGGACCGCGACTTTCTCAAGCGTGTGTTCGCTACGACCAAAATCCTCCACGGGATCGGAGATTCCAAGACATACTACTCGCAATTATCGGCTGACCAACAACGCGAATTGCAATCGAGAATCGAAGTCCAATTCAGCGTCAGCAACCCAACGTTCTATCGGCCCGACGATGCCGTCCGATTGGCCCTCGATCTAAAAAACACCCCAGAGGTCTTGGTAAAGATCTATCGACTCAATGCAAAGAACATCTTGCTTCAACAAAAGCGACCGATCGCCACGGATATCGATCTGGATGGCTTGGTGGCTAACCTCGAAAAACGATTGTCGTTCGCGCAGCCTTCGGATCGTCGGCATCGCGAAGTATTAGAACTGCCGGAGCTAGCCGGAGGCGGCGTATGGGTCGTTGACGTTCTCTCTGGCGGCCTTCGCAGCAGGACATTGATTCAAAAGGGGCACTTGCATGCAGCCCAGTGGATTAGCAACGCCGGCAGCGTGTTCCGCGTTTTCGATGCAGACGGCAATCATGCGCCCAACGCCAAGGCAATCTATGGAAATCGTGAGTTCACGGCAGAAAAAGATGGCAATATCGTCGTTCCCTTTGGACAAACAACGCAATCCGATACCTTGATCCTGGTAGATGGTGCCGTTGCTTCGGTTCAGCCATTTGTTTTATATTCAGAATCGTATAGTCTCGTCGGAGGCTTTTTGGTGGATCCCCAATCGATGCTCTCCGGCGGTATCGCGACCATGATCGCACGTCCGAGCCTGCTTTGCCAAGGCGAACTCGTCTCGTTATCCGACCTTGAAAAACCCGAGCTGACGATTACGACAACCGACCTGGATGGCATCGTGTCCGTGCAATCGTTCGTCGACCTAAAACTGGGTGACAACGTGGATTTCTCCAAAACATTCGCCGTGCCCCAACGCCTTGCAAAGATGGACTTCACCCTCCGTGGCAAAGTTCTATTGCAAAGTAACGAGACGTTCCAAGATGTCTCCATGTCGCATTCCGTAGCGCTCAACGATGCAGCCCGCACCGCACAAATCCGTGAGTTTTATCTGACGCAAACGAATCAAGGATACCTTCTAGAGGTTCGTGGGCGCAATGGCGAACCAGCCTCTCGAATTCCGGTCCAGTTCGAGTTCAAGCTCTTGGGTATCAAACCAACCACCAGCGTTCGTCTGGCAACCGATGAAAACGGCATTGTCGATCTCGGGAAACTCAGCAACGTAGAACGATTCTTTGCTACATCGGACGGGATCCCACAAAGGAGCTTTGCGATCTCGGGTGCTCCATCGCAATGGCCAGCCAACTACCACTGTGCAGTCGGGGATTCCATCGAATTGGCGATCTCCAGCACCGCCGGAACCGAACCGATTGCCATGACGACCAAAGCAAATGCAAACTCCGCAGGTCGCTATAGCCTTTGCGAACTGCGAGGCGGAGTCGTGTTCGCCACCAAATCAGAAGAAGTGGTTACGGAACGCGGCCTACTCAAAATCCGAGGACTTGATGCAGGTACGTATCGACTAACCGATCATGCATACGGTCTCTCGATGCAAATCCACGTTTTGAAGACCAACGAACGAGACCATTTCTTGGTCGGTCAAAACCAAATCCTTAAGTCCAATCGAGTGCAACCGATCCATATCCAAGAGATCCAAGTTGGCGAAGACAAGATCGACATTCACGTCGGCAACCACAACCGCTTCACCCGCGTCCATGTCA
>CAIXME010000243.1 GCA_903920425.1 uncultured Pirellula sp.
CACGTCTGCGGTGCGAATTCGAGAGTTTCGAAACATCGGACCGTCAGCAATTTGATGGAGATTTTCCAACCGATATCCCCACGGCTCTTCCTGTCCAGCGTTGGCGACGTAGTGCGATCGACCAAAAGAGACCGTTGCGGAGCCGTCATGGGGAACAATTTCGAAAGAACTGTCCTGAACGCTTGCGGATGGGCACAGATAGGTGCTGATTTTCGAATTTACAGCTGTCTTCTGTAGCGGATTCCAGCAAGGTCTAGAAAAGTCGATCTGAGAGTAGAGCTGATTTTGCTCGAGATGCGGCAAGATTAATGCTCCCCACGCAAATCCTGACGGCCCGTCGTAGGTTTCTTCGTTGCGAAAAGGGGACTTGGTGTCTGACAAATAGGAAGGAGGGTAGGCTTTCATTGCGGATTCATAGTTCAGAATCGCCAGCCCTTGCTGGTGAAGATTGTTCTGGCAATGCATACGTCTCGCTGCCTCTCGAGCGCTTTGAATCGCGGGCAGCAACAGGGAAATTACCACAGTCATAATGCCGATGGAAACGAGCAGTTCCACGAGGGTAAATGCGCTATTCTGTGCCTGAAATCGTTGCTGGATCACGGCTTTCTCCAAGAAAAGGGTATATCCGCCATTGCGTTGTCTGGAACACGATTGAATTGTTAGCTTTGGCTAACTTTGACAAGTTTAGCGTAGGCTAAGTTTGCGTCAAGTTCGGAGTTAGGGGGTGACACAAAGTGTGGGACTCCTTGGATTATGGAATGGACGGTCAGCAATTTTTCGAGGGGAGTGGCTTTTCTCTTGTTCTCGCTAGCTAGAATGTGGCACAGTTGGCCACGCTCTTTACACTTTGGGTTGAAATGTCGAAGTCCACGCAGAAATCGAAAATAGACAGAACGGGTGATCGATTTGAATTGACCCGCGGTAGTCATGCTCGCGAGACGGCTGAGGACTATGTGGAAGCAATCGCGAGGTTAATCGAAGAAAAGGGAACCTGTCGCGGCGTCGATCTTGCCAAGTTGTTTCAAGTGACTCAGGTGACCGTCAGCAAAACATTGTCCCGATTGCAATCGGAGGGATTGGTCGATTACGAGCCTTATGGTCCGATTTCCCTGACAAAATCGGGCGCGACGATGGCAAGCTACGCGAGAGAGCGACATGAAGTTGTTTTGGAATTCTTGAGATCCATTGGGGTTTCCGAGGAAATTGCCCAGGTGGATGCTGAGGGAATAGAGCATCATGTCAGCCCTGAAACCCTTGAGGCATTTCGCACAATTGCCCGTCGAAAGGGCACTTGCTGATCCCGGGTGGCGCAACAAGAGGATCAGCAAGAAATCATTTGCAGTATGCGAAAGCCAGTTCGCTAAAAGTGGGAGTGCCCACTCGGGGCAGCGATGTTATTCGTCGGTAACGCAGCCTTCGCTTGCGCTGGTTACGTTCTTGATGTATTTGTACAGAGTTCCGCGAGTGGCTTTCAGGGGTGGCGCCTGCCATTTGGCTTTTCTGGCAGCGAGTTCTGCGTCAGAAACATCGACATCTAGCCTATTGGTGTTGGCATCGATGGTGACGATGTCATTGTCATGAACCAATGCTAGTGGGCCACCGATTTGCGCTTCGGGGGTGATGTGGCCGACGATAAATCCGTGCGAGCCGCCGGAAAAGCGGCCGTCGGTGAGCAGGGCAACATCCGAGCCGAGGCCAGCGCCCATGATGGCAGAGGTAGGAGTTAGCATTTCAGGCATCCCCGGGCCTCCTTTCGGTCCTTCGTACCGAATGATGATGACGTCACCTTTTTTGATTTCGTTTCGTTCGAGTGCGGCGAGCATCAATTCTTCGCTATCAAAGCACCTTGCTGGTCCTTGGAATCGCAGTCCTTCTTTACCAGTAATTTTGGCAACGGCTCCTTCGGAAGCGAGGTTTCCGAAGAGAATCTGGATGTGACCTGTCGGTTTGATGGGGTTGGACACGGGATGCACGATCGATTGACCGGCTTTGAGTCCGGGCAGTTCCGCAACATTTTCGGCGAGCGTTTTTCCGGTTACGGTCATGCAGTCGCCCGACATCAGCCCTTCGGCGAGTAAGTATTTCATAACAGCTGGAGTGCCGCCGATGGAATGTAGATCCTCTTGGACGAATTTTCCCGACGGCTTTAGATCCGCTAGGAATGGAACGCGGTCGCTTACCTTTTGGAAGTCATGCAGGGTAAGTTCGACCCCGACACTTTTGGCCATGGCGATTAGATGAAGAACTGCGTTCGTGCTGCCGCCCAAAGCAACGACAACGACCATTGCGTTTTCGAAAGCTTCTCTGGTCATGATGTCACGGGGCTTGAGATCCAATTCGAGAAGATTGCGAATGGCTTTGGCGGCACGTTTGCATTCATCGATCTTGGCTGGATCTTCTGCAGGGATCGATGCGGAATAGGGTAATGCCATTCCGAGCGCTTCGATCGCTGAGGCCATGGTGTTGGCGGTGTACATGCCTCCGCAAGCTCCCGCGCCGGGGCAGGATTTTCGAACAATGTTGGCTCGCGTTTCCTCGTCGATTTGCCCTGCAAGGTATTGTCCATAGCATTGGAATGCGGAGACGATATCGAGGGAATGTCCATTCCACTTTCCCGCTCGGATCGTGCCGCCGTAGATCATCAACGCGGGGCGATTCAGTCGTCCCATGGCCATCAAGCATCCGGGCATGTTTTTGTCGCAACCCGGAAGAGCGATGAGAGCGTCATACCATTGCGCACCCATGATTGTCTCGATGCAATCCGCAATCAAATCTCGCGATTGCAGAGAGAAAGACATGCCGTCGGTCCCCATGCTGATACCATCGCTGACGCCGACGGTGTTGAATCGCATGCCGACCAAGTTTTCTGCAACCACAGCCTTCTTTACTTCGAGAGCCAAGTCCAACAAGTGCATATTGCACGTGTTTCCCTCGTACCAAACGCTGCCAATCCCCACTTGCGCCTTGTTCATGTCTTCGGGGGTCATCCCCGTCCCGTACAGCATTGCTTGGGAAGCGCCTTGGCTTTTTGGCTGAGTGATCCGCGACGAGTATTTGTTTATTTGAGACATTAGAGTTGTTACTGCAGAG
>CAIXME010000244.1 GCA_903920425.1 uncultured Pirellula sp.
CGCGGGACAATCGCTTCGCCAAGCACCAAGGAGGCTGCCGTTGTCTTGTATATCAATGAAACCGTCGGACAATCCGAGGACCTCTTGCATTCGATCCGTGCCGACCACCCCCATTGCACGTTGATCGAAATAACGCCGAAATCCCAGCGGTTTCCAACATTCGTTCCCGGCGTTGAGAATGCTGCGGATATCTTTCGCTCCGATCAGTGCTTGCTTGCCCACGTCGATCCCCGAGCCCAAGACGTTGCACTAGCCGATGCCGTTTCTGGAGACTCGAAAGAGAAAGCGATTAGCAACTTGCCCTTGCGCAGCGCTGCGGACTGGCTGGAGGAACTGCAACGATGAGCATCCTGCTAAAAGGCGGACTTTGCGTCGACGGTGTCAGCAACTCGATGGTGCGAGATTTACATCTCGAAGATGACAAAATCGTCGCGGAATCTCCGCAACGCCAACCCCACGAATCGATCTACAACCTGGATGGACACCTCATCGTCGCAGGGGGCATTGATCTCCATACGCATATCGGTGGTGGTAAAGTAAACATCGCGAGGATGCTGCTGCCTGAATTGGTTCGCCATCGGGCAAAAGAGACCCGCGAACAAGACGAGCCATCGGGCATAGCTCCATTGAGTTCGCCAGTTCCCGGCACATGGGAGACCGGTCGACGCTATTTGGAAATGGGCTATACCGCTTGCTTTGAACCGGCCGTATTGCCAGCCAACGCCAGGCATGCACACGCGGAGATGGCCGATACGCCTTGGTTGGACACGGGTGGCTATCTGCTGATGGGCAATGATCGCATGTTGCTCCAATGGATCCGCGAGGGAATGCCCCAAACTCATATCAACGACTACGTTGGCTGGATGCTCCGTGCTCATCAATGCTGCGCGGTCAAGGTTGTCAATGCGGGTGGTATTGATGCATTCAAGTACAACCAAAGGCACTTGGACGTAGACGAGCCACACGCCCACTATGGCATTACGCCTCGTCAAATACTGAGGACACTCGCCACGGCCGTGGAGTCGCTGGGCCTGGCTCACCCTCTCCATGTCCATTGCAGCAATCTTGGAGTCGCCGGTAACATCGCATCGACCTTGGCGACCATCAATGCCGTCGAAGGACGGCGATTGCATTTGACGCACGCTCAATTCCATTGCTATGGAACCGATGGCCCTCATGGCTACAGCTCGGCAGCTCATCAATTGGCCGACGTTGTGAATGAAAACCCAGGCATATCCGTCGACGTTGGGCAATTGCATTTTGGGCAAACCGTAACGCTATCGGGCGACACCATGCACCAATTTGCGAACCGCAATTTGGCTCGCCCACGCAAGAATGTATTCCAAGACACGGAGTGCCAAGCCGGATGCGGTGTATTGCCATTCCGTTACCGTCACGACCAATATGTCCATGGATTGCTATGGTCGATCGGGATGGAGTTGTTTCTCAGAATTAAAGACCCGATGCAGGTTTTCCTAACAACCGATCACCCCAACGGCGGCCCATTCACAGCTTACCCTCACTTGATCCACTTGCTGACCAGCTACGACTTCCGCATGTCGATCTTCGAACGATTGCATGCAGACGTTCGAGCTAGCAGCCCTCTGCCGTCGCTAAAACGCGAGTACACGCTCGATGAAATCATCAAGATGACGCGTCTAGGCCCCGCCAGATCGTTAGGACTCGTCGGACGCGGATCGTTGCAAGCTGGCGACCTGGGGGATGTTGTTGTTTACGAAAAAAGCTCCAACATGGAAAAGATATTTGGAAGGCCCCGAATGGTTTTCCGACGTGGCAAGCTCGTCTTTCGCGATGGCGAATTTCTAGCCGACTCGATGAAATCGACTGTGGTCGCGGACGTCCAAACGAACACGTCGTTCGACAAGCACCTGAGCAAACTGTGGCGTGAGCAATACGGTTACTCCACCGAGATGATTCGAGTCCGGTCCGATGAACTGGTCGCCGCCAATCGTTCCATCGATCGAATCGCATGCTCTCCCGATAAAAGCTAGGGCTTGCCACGGCCTTTGAGACCGCAATCGCTCAACGGAAGCCTGGAAGAACAGCCACTGAAAGCCACTCTCGGCGAACCTACCGGTTGCGGCGTTTCCAAGACTCAATACTATCGAGATTCATCGCTACGGCACCGACTATCTCGTCGTCGCCGCCCCACTTTTCTCCTTCACCGCTCGATCGTTGATTCAGATAATTGATGACGATCAACACATCCAACGGTGTTACGAATTGGTCTTCATCGACATCGATATAAGAGCGAGGCGTCGGCGGTGCCAATCCAGAGAGATTGGTGCTCTGATTCGAATTGAGGTAGTTGATGATGACGATGACATCCAATGGCGAAACGTCTTCGTCATGATCGACATCTTGTGGCAACACGTAATTATGCCATTGCGAATCGTTGTCCAATACGGTGAGTTGGATCGTCGCTGAGATGACATCCGGGGTCGTTGACTCTGCCGTGAGCTGAACCAATTTAGGGAACTCCAGTATCCCATCGTCTGTCGCCTGTACCAAAAACGTTATCGTATGCTGTCCCACAGGAAAGGTAACCTGCGCCGGGTGAGTTAACTGACTAGGATCGGAACTCGACAAGTTTACGGTCAACAGTTGACTGGTGTCAGGCGTCGGGCGTTGCAAAGTCACAAGCAGACTCGGGCCACCTTCACGCAATTGATTCGATGCGGACTGCATCGAAAAGAGTTGGCCAGCTTGCTTTGCCTGTGAAATTTCGGATTGGCTGCCAGCTGTGTTTCGAGCCGTTGCATAAACAATGGAATTGGTGGCTATTCCGAACGGTCGATCAACTAGCCAATATGCGATACCGTCACTGTTGGTTGTCACGTCAACACTCGCTTGGAATCGATTTCCTGGGACACCCGGTTCCTGGCTAAACACATCAAGCTTGAACGACGAATTCGGCGTACTCTCAAGTCGTCCCGTGATTTGGGTTCGACTCGCTGACACCCCTACTGTTTCCACTACAGGATAATTCTGAAGCTGGTTGGGGCCTGTATCGGCATCTCGGAAATCGTTCGGTGTCGGTCCGTCTCCTCCAAGATCGATTCCGATCGTGGAGTGATTGGAGATGTAGTTATTGGTCAACGCATTTCCAGTGGAATCGGCATGAATAATCTGGATCCCAACGGGCCCGTTATTGCTGATCCAATTGGATCCGCCCGCGCTACCGTCGCCAATCTGATTGTTGCTCGATTGGGAGATGCGAATGCCGCCAGAAGTGTTTCCTAAAACAGACTGGCTCCCTTCTACGACTCCAATGCGATTACCTAAAAGGGACGTCTCGCTCGCGTTGAATTCAACGGAGACTCCCCAGCCTTGATTCCCCGAAATATAGTTCTTTTGCTCGAGGAAGACTCCGCCAATCTTGTTCTTCTTTGCTTGATCGTAGATCAAAACCCCGCCGTCCTGATTGGGGACAGCTCTTGCGCCAGTGATATCCGTTCCGATCAAGTTGCCCGCGACCCGATTGTTGTCTGCCCCAACACCTCCAATCGACACCCCTTGCTTGAGATTCCCTGCCACCACATTTTGATCGAGTCGGGACAATGTGCCCGCAGACTCCACGCCGATGACATTGTCGTGCGCTCCCTGACTAATCCAAATCCCTGAATGCTGATTAGGCAGCGCGTTCAAGCCGTCAGCAGCAAGTCCGATAACGTTACCAGCCACTTTCGAATTCATGGATTCAACGAGCCACACTCCGTTGCGAAGGTTTCCTGACACGAGATTGCCAACGCGGGAACTAGTTACTCCATCGCGCCCTAATCCGATCACATTGTTGTCACTACCTCTCGAAACGACGATGCCGTCAAAGTTAGGAATGGCCGAGAGACCATCAGGAGATGTGCCGACATAGTTTCCTGAAACTCGGTTTCCAGTGCTGTCGTAGATCTCGATTCCACTCTTGGCGTTGCCAGCAATGATGTTTCGCGAATCCTCTAAAATTCCATACTGCGAACCGACCGTGTTGTTGGTCGATTTCCCATCGATCAAGATTCCGTTGGACGCGTTCGGAGCGACATTACCATTAATGTCCAATCCAATCCAGTTACCCACGATTTGAGTAGTGGATGCATTGAAAAGCCTTATGCCATTGTCGAGGTTCCCAGAAATCCAGTTTCTCTCCTGACGATCGCTAATCCCGTCTGCATCGGACCCGACGATGTTTCCTGCCGAACCACCTTCGATGAGGACACCATCTAGCTTGTTACCAAGCACTCGAGTTCCGGAGGCGTCCAAGCCTAGGTAGTTTCCTTTTATCAAGTTCTGAGAGGCATTGCCGATTCGCACACCGCTCTCTAGATTTCCGGCAACGACATTCCCCTTGCCCGTTGGATCGTTATCTGCGAATCCAATCCCGAACGTGTTCCCCGATGCTCCCGATGCGATGAGCACCCCTGACAGGGCGTTCGGAACTGCAGAAGTTCCGCTGGCATCAGTGCCAATGCGATTTCCCTGGACCGAATTGGACATCGATTTCGCGCCCCAGATCCTAAGCCCCTCTAATCGATTGCCCGAGAGCACATTGCCAGCACCTGGTCCGCCGATTCGATTGTTAGGGGATTCTAGAATTTGAACTCCCGAACCTCCGTTGCTGGAGGATACCTTTCCAGTGAGATCGATACCGAGGTAGTTGTTTTCAATGGTATTGCTACCAGGCCCCGTTATCAAAATACCGTCACCGACAAAGGAATTGATGGCAAGGCCTTTGACGGTGCAGTTGGGAGCCTCGATCGTTAACCCATTCTCGCGAGTCGATAGCAGTGAACCATCCAATTCGACAATGGGTGAGCCGACATAGCCTGGCTGACTTGTCGCGTCGATTATCACGCTGTCTATCAAACTCGGGAGCGGCGATGCGAGCTTAATGCTTTTGGAGTTGCCCGTGATCGCAAAAACGATCGAGTCGACTCCTTGATTCTGATTGGCTCGAGTGATGGCCTCACGCATTGATCCGCTACCCGAATCGTTCGCGTTCAACACGACAAAACTAGCTAGAAGCTGCCTGCGTTCGAGCGATTCGAACTGAAGTCTTCGTCGACGATTCGTGAGAGGTTGTCTCATTCAGATTCGGCCACTCAACGAGCATTCGGACGCCACCATCCAGCATGCTCAAG
>CAIXME010000245.1 GCA_903920425.1 uncultured Pirellula sp.
CTCACCTGCTTGGGGCTCACCTGCTTGGGGCTCACCTGCTTGGGGCTCACCTGCTTGGGGCTCACCTGCTTGGGGCTCACCTGCTTGGGGCTCACCTGCTTGGGGCTCACCTGCTCGGGGCTCACCACCGCGTTGTTCGTCCGCGGAGCCTGTACCGGATTGTTCTCCTGTTGGCTGCTGCTGGGGCTGTCCCGATTGCTCTGGATTTCCGCCACGATCACGAGATTCAGCCTCCGTTGCCTTATCCGTACCTTGGGCCCCTTGAGTGCCATCCGAGGGCTGCCGAGCGCTATTTGCTTCTGCGGTATCCCCTCGCCTTGAACTCTGGTCTTTCGATTGAAGCTCTTCCTCTAATTGCTGCTGGGCCCGATTTACCTCAGACAATGCGCGTCGTAGCGAAGCTTCTTCACTGCCGAGAACGCCTTGCGAAGCTTGTTCGATACCTTGCCTCAGTTTTTGAATTCCGGACGCAACTTCGTCCGCAGCGCGGACCGCGGGTTCTTCTAGTCCGCGATCAAGCATCGTGGGAATTTGATCCATCCGTTGTTCGACACCCGTTTGCTTCGTTTCACGATACGTTTCGTACAATTGCTCTGCGAGAAGAGGTTCGCTCGACTCTGCCTCCGTTACCGTTTCTTGGACTTTTTGCAGAAGCTCCGTTAACTCCTTTTTCTGCGTCGTCCACTCTTCTCGCATCGAATCAGTGCTCTCTTGATTTCCTTCTGGTCGCAATGGTGAGGCCGTGTCGTCGCTTTGCCCACCCGCCAAACTATTCTCACTTGTCGGGTTACCATCATCTTTGGGGCGAATCTTCTCCCTAAGCTGCTGTTGCCGCGAATCGATTTTCTTCGCATCGTTTAGCATGTCTCGCATGGTCTGCTCAAATTGATTGGATGACTCTTGGCGCAGTCGCTCGCGTGTCTCATCCAGTTGCCTTTCAGCTCGTGTGCCCGACGTCAGCGATTGAGCCGTATCGCTTTTACTCAACGCGTCCGCAGCCTTACTCAATTCACTGCGAGTTTGCTCCGTCTGCTCGCGAGCCTGTTCCATCGCTTGCCTGTTCTCAGGCTGGTTCATTCGCTCCAGCAATTCGTCCGCGTCGCGCAGCAACTCTTCTTGATTTTCTCTCAGCCGTTGCAACTGCTCCTCGAGCTCTTCCTTTTTCTCCTCTGTTTTGGCCTCTCGAAGCGCTGTTTCAAGGTCTTTCACTTGCTGATTTATATCCTTTTGCCGACGCGATAACTCTTCAAGCCGATTCATGACTTGACGAGACTCACGCTGTGCAGAGTTCTCCTCTGCGTTTGCACGCTCCTCGGATTCGTATCGATTTTCGTCTTCCTCTAACTTCAGCTGGTTCAGCTGCTCTTGGCGATTGCGTTGACTGGCACTTCGACTAGCGCTGGATCGGCTCTGCTGCTGCGATTGAACAACCTGGTGCTCCCGGGACCTTAATCTTAACAAGCCCTCATATGCCTTTCGTTCCGATTGCAATGCTTCTCGCAATTTAAAAAGATCGGACGTTGGCGTTGTCATCTCCAATTGCTCAATAGCGGTTTGCATACTATCCCGCACTTGATCAAGGTAGTCTTTGGATTTTTCGTCTTCCAGTTTTTCTTTCAATTCGTCCGTTTTGGCGAAGGCGTCTCGTTGTGAATCTGCGATCGTCTCTACATCGATCGTAAATGCTTCGGAAATGGCTTTTGGCGTTTCCCGACGCAAGACGTTCCATGTCGCCGCAACAATTTTCTTTTGCAATTCAGAAAGCTCTTCGGCTTGCTGTTCGCCTTGACTCGATTGCTGTTGTTGTTGCTGCTGTTGCTGCTGCTGGGACATGGATTCGCCCTGACGGAAAATCTCCTCGAATGGCCTTACCTCTGCAAAGAACATTTCTCCGTCAACGCGTCTTGGATTCCCATCTCGATCTTGATCTTCACTCCAGAAGAAATACGACACCAACTGGTCCGGCTTCGCCTGAAATGATTCTAAATCAATCGTATGCTCCAGCTCCATTTTGCCCGCTTTACCTGGCTGGCCAGGAATCTCCAAATCGAGTTGCTCACTATCCCCTACAGCCAACGTAACACCGCTTCGCTTCACTCCGAAATCGTCTTGAGCGGTCGCTCGAATCTTAAACTCTTGAACAGGTGAGACTCGCAAATCACCTGCGTTCGCCAATTTGATCTCGGGTTCCTTATTCTTGAGCACTTTCGCAGATAGATCATCATCGAACTTGCCTGCACGCTGCTCGTTATCTACCAAATGAACTTTCCAGCGACGCGACTCTGTCATCTCGAACGAAGCATCCAGTCGTAGAGGATCATCGTCCGAAGGACGCATTTCCAACGCCTCTCCATTCTCAGCAATCAGCGATGCGCGAACCAACGGCTTGTTGACATAGCAACTCCAAGTCAGTTTCGCACCGTCAACAACCGTCACTCGCCTGGTATCTTGTACAGTCTTTGTCTCCAAGTTGGCATACGCAGGCGATTCGATCGTTGCGTCACAACGCGTTATAGCCGGGTAGTCAAACGTCTTGATCGAGTAGTATTTCGTTTGTGTTCCTGGATATTCGATTCGATACTTCAAATCTTCCCGCACATTTCGAATATAGGCTCCAAAGAACGGATCCTTTAGACTTCGATTCATCGATTGTCGGTTTGCAGATTCTTCATCACCACTGGACTCTAACCACGCTTCTGCGGGTACATCACCGGGAAAGCGGATGGTGACAACGACATCCAATCCCCGCTCTATCTCGACATCACCCGGCTCCACCGTAATACTGCCTCCGATAATGGGCAACGATGGTTTGGCTTTCATGCTTTCGCTTTCCGGCAGCCTAACGTTCATACAATAGGCAACCAACCATGTCGAAAATATCAACGCGACGAACTGACAGAACCATGCAAAGACAACCCGACTCCCCGCAATCGTTTTGTTCCAATCGTGTGCTCTCGCATGTTTGATCGTATCGCTGACGAGACTTCGCTCAAAAAAACCCTCTTTGTCTTGCAACTGGACAGCCGTGATCAGTCGCTGTTTTAACGAGGGATACTTGGCCTCAATCTGCGTTGCAATCCAACGGAAATCGCGAAACGAGCGTTGGCTGGCTATTCTTCCCACCAACAACGCTCCGAACACACTCGTACACCCAAGCGCGATCCGCTGAGTCCTTGTCAATTTCGCCAACTCTCCCGTGACGGAAAGGCTGACACCAATCGCAGCTAAAACGATCCACGATGCGGTTAGAATCCACGCCCAACGAATGGATCGATAACGGCGACCAACATTGTCGATCAAGAAATTCAGATAGCCATTCATTTTGTGCGAACCCCTAACAGGCAAAACACGGACTCGAGCGAAACAGCCCCCAGAACACCCATTACCAACCAGCGCCACCAACCCTGTTGCGATTCCAATTCAACCGCTCGCAATTGACGTTGTGCGGACACTTGCACGACTGCAGGACGCTGATCACTCAGATTCACTCCAAGCCGCTCGATGCTCTCTAAATCTAAGCTCGCTAAGTTGCTCTCAGCATCAATCAGATTGACCGCAAACGGCGATTTTTCACCGAGCGCATCAACTCGATGGTACACTCCGGGCTCAGCAAGGATGGGATCGACGATCTCTATGTCATGAGGATCTAAGACTTTCTCTCCCACATCCCATTTGATTTGGTCACCTACGGTGAATTTCGGGATAGCCGTGGAATCCTTGGCTGCAACACGAAAGAGCCCAGACAGGATCGGCACAAATTTACTGGATAAAGCCAGTTGGGATTGCGTCGGTTGCCAACCCGCTGTCATCAGCCACAGCACTCCGCTCCCTTTGGAGATCGCGATAAAGGCAGGTGAGCCATCATCGAATCGGGACAAAATCTGCGAGTTCGATTCGTTCATTTCGACAACGCGATGGCTCCAAAAGCGAACCTTGGTGAAATCGTTGAATCGGGAGTCAGCAAGCTCGACAAAGAGGGGATGCCGAAAATCGATGCGTTGCCACATCGCATAGTCCTTGCCGCGCGATTCCGTTACTTTCGCATCTCCTATTCCAACCAAAACTTCCAGACCACGTGCATAATCGACTCCGCTCGTCCGACCATCCAATCCGCAGTCCCAAACCCAAAGCAGATTACCACCTTGCTCCACATACTCGGACAATCCAGCTAAGTCTTGTTCCTCAATGCGATGCGAAGCGATAACTAATGGGGATGAAGCAGGCGAGGGCCACATCGCGGGATCAGCAGGCTTGCGCGTCTCGTACGTCACAGAACGTGTATCGCTGCTGAATGGCAAATTCTGAACAAAATAGCTAAGCGATGCTTCCTTTGTCGTTTCGTCGGCATCCACACAAATCAATTTAGAAGTGTCTGGTTCGCGCTTTGTGGCATACATTCGATTATCGAAATCGACGCTATCACCTTGCAATTCAAGACAACTGGCTCCCTTGGGATGGATCGGGACTCGAACGACAAGCGACTCACCTGCCGGAACATTGCATTGGGTCCCTGCATCCGGAATCGCATTTCCATCACTATCCAGCCATGCCAGCTTGAACTTGCTTTCCGAAGCCTTCGCATCGTTAGAAACGCGAACCCTTTGAAACAACGCATTTTGCTCCGCAGTAGAAGCAGTAGAACTCGTGCCCCCTTTCGGAACCTTTGCTCCTGCCGTCGACTCGGTTTCTGAAGACTCTTCCGTGTCGTTCAAAAAACGGAAATACGCATTGCCCGTCTTGTTCGCCTCGATCCGTTCGAATCTAACTTTGCAATTCCTGGGCCAGTTGTAGCTCGACAATTTGTCCAGCGATGTTCCGTTTTGCAGATCGCTAACCACAACAATTTCGTTTGCTTCCAGAGCGGAATCCTCTGTAGCATCCGTGTCCGCGAGCAACAGATCCGACGCGGTCACCAATGCGTTACCCAAGTCGGTACCGAACCAAGTAGTCTTGGCATTATCCAATGCACGAATCGCAGCTTGTTTTCGGTCAACAGGACTCGTTGCAAGCGCCACATCCAGCGAGAACAAGGGCGCGAGTGTCTTGTCAAAAGCATAGACAGCAACGACATCTTTCCCATTCCCCTGCTGAATGAACTCTTTCGCTTTCTCAACGGCCCGATCGAAAACGCCTGAGCGGCGCATACTTGCGCTGGTATCAATCAATAGGATTCTGCGAACCTGGGTTCCCTGCGACTCTGCCTCTTGTGCGAGATTCCAATAGGGTCGCGAAAAGGCCGCCACCAGCAGACCGATTGCAGCCATTCGTAAAAGCAATAGCAACCAATTCTCAATTCGGCTCTTCTGCGCTAACTTGGGAGGAACCGCATCGAGAAACATCAATGAGCTAAACTCACGGCGCAGCTTGGGTCGTTGACGCACCAAATGAAAAATGATTGGCAGTGCGATCGCGAGTGCAGCAAGCCCGTAAAAGGGTGTTAAGAAACTCATGGTTTCCCTCCCACTACCTGTTCTGCTCCTCGAGTCCGTCCAGCTTCTTTTTGTCCGTTCTGCTGTCGATGTAGCAAGTCAAAGAGCGCAAATTCAATTGAGTCAGTGGTCGTGAGCGAGGTCCAACTGATCCCCATTCTGCCTGCCATCTCACGCAACGCATTTTCATGCTCGGCATACTTTGCTTGATAGGAAATGCGAGCAGCCTCCGGATCGACATGGAGTTCCCTCCCGGATTCTAAATCGACAAGCATCGCGGCGTCACCCACTTGCAATGCGACCTCCGCAGGATCGACGACGCGCATCAGCATGATCTCGTGATTTCGCGCTCTCAAAAAAGAAAGTGGCTGTTCCAACGTTGCTGCCGGAACCAAAAAATCGGAGATGACTATGATCAAACTGCGTTGCCTGACCATTTCGGCTAAATGAAAGAGCGGCTGCTGCAAATCGGTAGCGGTACCGTTCGGTTGCTTTGCGAGCAAGCTCATGATCCGCTTGAGTTGACCAGTTCGAAATCGCGCCGTTAAAAACTCCGTCACTGCTGCTTCGAAAGTGAGCAATCCTACAGCGTCACGTTGCAATGTTAGGTAATAGGCCAAGGTCGCGGCCAACGTACGAGCGTATTCCATCTTCGTATAAGAAACACTCCCGTAGTTCATCGATTTGCTTTGGTCGATGACGAGGTAACACCTACGATTCGTTTCATCCTCGAATTTCTTGACGTAGAAACGGTCGCTCCGAGCAAACAACTTCCAGTCGATCGTTCGCGGATCATCGCCGACGCTAAAGGGCCGATACTCGCTAAACTCAACTGAAAAACCATGTAGCGGACTTCGGTGCAGTCCATTGTGAAACCCATCGACCACCGATTTCGCCCTCAAGGGCATATCTTTGATCCGCATCAGCGCGGACATGTCGATCCACGAATCGCTTTGCGACCTTCCATCCACAACGACGCGCGACCTCTCCGATGTGGACGAAGTGGACGTTGCCGATGCCGAATTCTTCGGCACAGGATTTGATGGCGACCCCAGAGGCATCGTTATTGCACCTCAACCAACAACCGAGAAATACAATCCTCAACGGATACTCCCTCCGCCTCCGCTTTATAGCCGAGCAAGAGACGATGTCGGAGGACGGGATGCACTAGTGCCCGGATGTCATCTATAGAAACGTGAGACTCTCCATTGATCAGCGCCCGGGCTTTCGCCCCCAATACGAGCATTTGCGCCGCCCTCAATCCAGCCCCCCAATTGACCCATTGATTAACAAACGCAGGAGCCGCAGGGCGTCCCGGTCTAGTTGCAGCAACCAATCGAACCGCATACCCCGCAACCTCTTCGGCAATTGGCATGCGTCGAACCATCTCGTGAAAGCGTTGCACGTCTTCTCCCGTGAAAAGCGGCACAATCGGCTCTGGCTTTTTGCTCGTCGTATCTAACACGACTTTCAATTCGTCCTCAAAGGGCAAATAATCGATCATCACGTTGAACATAAAACGATCCAACTGGGCCTCCGGCAACGGATACGTCCCTTCCATTTCAATGGGATTCTGCGTTGCCAACACAAAGAAAGGCTCTGGAAGTGCATACCTCTTGCCCGCCGCAGTCACCTGATGCTCCTGCATCGCTTCGAGTAGAGCAGCCTGTGTCTTAGGAGGGGTTCGATTGATTTCATCGGCCAAAACGACGTTCGCGAAGATGGGGCCTTTCACAAACTGCAATGCCCGGCGACCATCTACTTCGTCCAAGATCTCCGTTCCCGTGATGTCCGCTGGCATCAAATCAGGCGTAAATTGGATGCGCCGAAACTCCAGATGGAATACTTGAGCTACGCTGCGAACCAACAACGTTTTTGCCAGTCCTGGTGCTCCCGTGATAAGGCAATGCGATCCGGAAAACAAACAGATCAGCAGTTGCTCTATGACCGTATGTTGTCCAACAATCGTTTTTGAAAGCTCCGCTTCGATTTTCGCTCGCCCCTCCCGTATCTGTTGTACAAGTGACGCTTGTTCTTCGAACGAAAGGCTGGCGGTACTCAAGGTGATCGGATCCTGGTAGTGAAGAATTGGTTCTGTGGTTATTGTCAAAAACGGTTAAGGATTAATGTGTCATCGCATAGGTTACGATGTTGATTCCCAAGGGGTAAGCTTTCTTGACAGAGAACTCCTCAAAGTACCAACTGTCTTCTCCTTCGCGTTCCCATCCATCCCCGAGATCGGTATTGTGGCAAATGAACACCATAATCCGTCTTTCGTTATCGAAGACAGCTCGGTAGTGAGGAACACTCGTATCGGAATCTCCGCGAGGCTCCCACGTCATGCCTGAATCGCGACCAGCCCACGCCGCATGAATCGAGGGCAATTGCGGCTTTTCTTTGAGATCGTATACGCAATGAAAAATCTCATGTTCCAAAGGTACTTCTTCCGGTTCCCGATCAGGAAAAACGCGTTTCAACTCTCGATAAAAATTGTCGTATTCGCTATCGCCCCAAAAATCATCGACCATTAGGAATCCGCCATTGAGCAAGTACTTGCGCAGCGCAACCACTTCCTCGGAGCGAAAGGAAAGCGCGCCCGGTTCAATGATATAGATGAATGGATAATCAAATATCGCTGGATCCGTCAGCTCTAAAACGATGGGCTCGGGATTGACCTTGAGAGTCGTCAATTGCTGCAATCGCAAAGAGAAATTCAATTCGCTATCGCGAAAATCGGTCGACCACCCGCCGCCGCGTCCATAACCATGCGATTCGTATTTGATCCGAACAAAGGTGAACAACTCTTTCGAGAATGCTCCATCCACTTCCCAAGTTGGAACGTCGCCCCGACCTGCGGATTTCCAATCTCGCCCGCGTCCTCGTCTCCAAGGCTGTTGCGCAACGGCAACAACCGTGCATAAAAGCAGCAACAAGCAACCAACAAACAATAACCTAGGCTGGCGATTTCTGATTGCGCTCAATTCTCCGATCCTTTTTCCGTTGGTTGTATCGAATCGCGTTGGTTCAGTTTCGCGAGCAGCTTTAACGCCTCCAGATAGCGAGGGCTCTCTTCCAGGGCCAATAAAGCTTCCCTGGTAGCCCTATCCCATTGACCCGTCTCATCCAAAGCACGCGCCAAACGGTAATGGACCCTCGCCGGATCCCTAGGGTCCATTTGCAAACAAGCCTCCAAAGCCAGGACGACTCGCCCAAACGCCTTCGTCTCTTCGCAAGCTGTTGCTAAATCGTTTTGCAAATCGAATTGGAGCGGGTCGATCTCGATCAAACGGTCGCACCACTTTATCACTGAATTCCAATCGCTATTCTTGCGATCCATTTCGACCAGTCTCGCAATGGCTTGCTTGCAATCAGCCGAACGACTAGCCAGAGACACCAATGCGGCCCGTTCGTTTTCAGTGTCTTGCTGCGATCGATAAATGGTCGCCAGCATCGCATAGACTCCGTCGTTGTCCTGGTCTTCGGGAACCATGCGTTGCAATTGCAAAGCGACTTCAAGCGCTTGATCCCACTTCTTTCCAGCGATCAAAGCCTGACACCGAGATCTCAAAGCAAATACCGAACTGGAATGCTCATTGAGCCATGCGGAAATATCTTTGCGGTCCTCGGTCGTGGGTACCGAAAAATCAACACCCGAACCAAACTCGCTCGCTCTCTTTTTGGCAAACTCCTCAAAGTCGTGATCCAACAATTCCAAGCTACCCGGCAATCGACGCAATGCATCCTCTTGCTGCATTCCAATGGAAAGATCCTCTAACAGCTTCAACAATCCATTCATTCCATAATTCTCTATCCAAAACTCAACAGCCAGGGACGCTTGATAGTATGCAAACTGGAGATGCATGGGGCTCTTGGGCTGAAGAAACGCGCCGCTGAGTTTGGTGATAGGTACAAAATCGGCTCCAAGGATCATCTCTCGGTAAGTACCGTCCATCCGTTGCCCCCAAACGGGGTTTCGTTGACGCTCTTCGTATACCGAGATACCTTCAGATAGCCAACGAGGCATCTTGTTTTTAGTCTTCTGCAACGTGACAACGTGACAATACTCGTGCCACAAAACAGCCTTCCAATTAACGTCGACGGAGAGTGCTGCAGGTGA